>JBEBIF010000529.1:0-2195 GCA_040080515.1 Chitinophagaceae bacterium
CTTCAGGGGCGCGCTTGATGTGCGTTCGAAGGTCATCAACGAAGAAATGAAACTCGCAGCCGTACGTGCACTGGCTGATTTGGCCAAAAAATCGGTACCCGACATCGTAAATATGGCCTACGGCAAAGACAATATGGTTTTTGGCCGGGAATACATCATTCCCAAACCCGTTGACCCGCGCTTGCTGACCACCGTGGCTGCCGCTGTGGCAAAAGCGGCCATGGAAAGCGGTGTGGCCAAACAACCGATCACCAATTGGGAAAATTATATCACCAGTCTGAATAAACGGCTGGGACTCGACAACCAGGTGATGCGGGTAATCGGCAACAAAGCCCGTCGGGATCCGAAACGTATTGTTTTTGCTGAAGCAGACAATATAAAGATCCTGAAAGCCGCACAAATCATCTTTGATGAAGGTATCGGCTACCCGATCCTGCTGGGTGATGAAGTCAAGATCAAAGCCATAGCCGATGCTAATGGTATCGACCTGGAAGGCCTGCCCATCTTTGACCCACGCAGTGATGCCATGGAAGAAAGAAGAAATAAATATGCAGAGCTGTTCTTTGCCAAACGGGGACGAAAAGGCTTTAATGCATACGAGGCGAAAAAAGTAATGAAGGACCGTAACTATTATGGATGTATGATGGTGGAATGCGGCGATGCAGATGCGATGATCTCCGGCCTGGCCAAGAATTATCCGGATACGATCCGTCCGGCATTGCAAACCATCGGTACTGAAGAAGGCGTAAAGAAGATCGCCGGTATGTACCTGATGCTTACCAAGAAGGGCCCGTTGTTCCTGGCAGATACCACAGTGAATTTTAATCCTACAGCAGAAGAGCTGGCAGAGATCACCCTGCTGGTGGCCAAAGAGGTGCGCAACTTTAATATCATTCCCCGCATTGCCATGCTCAGTTATTCCAATTTTGGCAGCAGTGATTCACCAGAGGCCCGGTTAGTGGCTGAAGCCAGAAAAATAGTGAAACAAAAAATGCCGTCCCTGCTGGTGGATGGAGAAATGCAGGCAAGTGTGGCTTTCAACAAAGACCTGATAAAAGAGAACTATCCCTTTAGTGAGCTGGCCGATAAGGATGTGAATACGCTGATCTTTCCCAACCTGGCAGCCGGTAATATTGCGTATAACCTGCTGAAAGAACTGGAAACAGCTGATGCGGTGGGCCCGATACTGCTGGGACTAAATAAGCCGGTGCATATACTGCAACTGGGCAGTTCTGTGCGCAGCATCCTGAACATGGCCCTGATCGCTGTGGTGGATGCGCAGATAAAAAGCAAACATGCTACAGATGATATCGTAAAAAGATCACGGTGGTGGAAACGGTTCCGGAAGATGAATAAGGATATGTAGTAATTAATCAGTTCAAAGGTTTGCAAGTTCAATGGTTCGAAGGTTAGGTCGATTACAAGTAAACAGGTGAACTATTGAACTTGCAAACTGAAGAACAGGTGAACTGAAGAAACTGAGAACTAAGAAACTTGTAAATTTTCCTCCGTATTTTACATTCCAAATGACCATTTTCAGCGACATAGGCCGTTACCTCCTGATGATCAAAGGCATGTTTTCCCGCCCGGAGAACGCTAAGATGTACTGGAAAGAATTCATTCACCAGTGTACAGAGATCGGGATCGGCTCCTTAGGAATCGTGGCCATCATTTCCGTTTTTATTGGTGCGGTATCCACTATACAAACGGCTTACCAGCTGGTGAGTCCGCTGATACCCCCTTCCACCATTGCACAGATCGTACGGGATACCGTTATCCTGGAGTTTGCCCCCACCCTTGTATGTATCGTACTGGCCGGTGTGGCAGGAAGCCGTATCGCCAGCGAGTTGGGTAATATGAGAGTAAGTGAACAGATCGATGCGCTGGAGATAATGGGTATCAATACCAAAACCTATCTTATCATGCCAAAGATAGTGGCCGCATTGCTGATGATACCGCTGCTGGTGGTATTGGCCATGGCATTAGGAATATACGGAGGAAGACTGGCGGCAGTGGCTTCGGGTATCATTTCTGCAAGTATATATGACAAAGGCTTGCTGGAATTCTTTGTACCCTTTAATGTGATCTTTGCGCTGATCAAATCCTATGTGTTTGCGTTCATTATTTCAAGTGTACCGGCCTTTTATGGTTACTATGTAAAAGGAGGCGCATTAGAGATCCTGTCTCTTATACAC
>JBEBIF010000530.1:0-2189 GCA_040080515.1 Chitinophagaceae bacterium
CGCAGCCGCCTAAAGTAAGCAACTGTACAACGCCCTGCCAGGTATATCCCAGGTAAAAACGATGAATGCCTAAGGTCCCGATAGCAATGCAAAGCAACAATGCTACTAATTGTGATTTGCTGCCATCACCATATGGCGCACCATTGGATTTGGAACGGATCTTCTTTCCGAAGATCTTCAGTCCTATTTTTTCCTTTAGTGATAATTTTTCTCCCTTCAGGTCAGTAGCGATCGTTTTAAGTTCCTGGTAGGTGACAGAACCGTCTTTACCTGCAAGCGTCAATGCATCGCCTGCTGCTTTTATCCTTTCTGCGGGAATAGGTTTAGGATGCGGGCCTTTACTGGCCGGGACAGCAGAAGTGAGTACTACAAAAGAGCCGGCAAAAAACAATACGATCGAAAGTCGTTTTACTAATCTCATGCCAATTTAGTTTTTAGTGGTTTACTTAATTCAGGCCGCAAAAAAGGCAAAAAAAGGCGTACAAAAAAATATATTTAAGACTGAGCTTGCCAGTAAGCTATTGTATTTAGAGGCTGAAGAAGAATTGTGTGACCGGGGAGATCATCTTTTTAGTTTCCTGAATTCCTCCGGTGAAATTATAATGCCCTCTTTTGGCATTGTTATATAAAATTCACCTTTTTCAATTTTAATGGCTACTAGATGTAATCTTCTTGACTGGTCGTACACTTCCAGCACCAGGCCGGGAAATCCAACATAAACAGATGGACCAGCTGGTTTTGGTATTGAATCTGTAAACCATACTAACGTTGAATCTTTATTTGGGCTCACATACAGGGCAGAACGGCAACGAAACCCCATGATGTCTTTTGAATCACCCGAAAAATCCCAGGTCTCATTTTTCAGCGAATCCTTAATAAGGTATTTCTGTTTTCCAACAGGCCAGGCCACACCGCTATAATACTGGCTTGTATTGAAATTATATAAGAGAGAATGATGATAGATCTTATCTCCGGCAGCTTTACTTTTTTTAAAAGGATCTTTCCCATCCGGAATACGATAGTAGAGAGATAACGTATCAGCAAAGATCAATCTGTCACGGATCCCGGGAAGTCTCCGCCTTTCCCCATTAAATGTAACAGGGAAAAACCGGTCGTCTGATTTGTAAATAACGGAATAACCCTCCTGCGCCAAACAGGTGGCTGTGTATAGAAATAGCAGAAAAAAAACGAAGGGCCGAATCATTCAGATCATTTTTCCTGCATAAACGGATACTTGTACTCCACCGGCGGATTAAAGGTTTCCTTAATGGTCCTGGCACTTAGCCAACGGTATAAGTTCAGTATAGAACCTGCTTTATCATTGGTGCCGGATCCTCTTGCACCACCAAATGGCTGCTGTCCTACCACTGCTCCTGTTGGTTTATCATTAATGTAAAAGTTGCCGGCTGCGTGGCGGAGTTTACTGGTAGCCAGTTCTACGGCAGCCCTGTCTTTGGCAATGATGGAACCTGTCAATGCATAAGGGGAAGTGGTATCCACCAGTTCCAGTGTCTTTTCAAAACTATTTGCCGGGTAAATATAGACGGTAAGCACCGGTCCGAAGATCTCTTCGCACATCGTTACATATTTTGGGTTCTTTGCTTCAATGACGGTTGGCTGTATGAACCAGCCTTCTTTACTGTCACATTTTCCACCCACCCATATCTCTGCCTTTGGATCTTTCTTTGCATTATCAATATACCGCTTGATGCTGTTGAAACTTTTTTCATCAATTACGGCATTTACAAAATTGGTAAAGTCTTCCACCGTTCCCATTTTGAAACTCTTTACACCTGCGATCAGTTTCTTCTTTACTTCTTCTGCCATATTCGAAGGAATATAGGCCCTTGAGGCTGCAGAGCATTTCTGTCCCTGGAATTCAAAAGCACCCCGTAGTAAGGCCGTCACCACCACATCAGGATCGGCGCTTTTGTGAGCTACTACAAAATCCTTTCCTCCTGTCTCTCCTACTATTCTCGGGTATGATCTGTAGTTGGGCATATTCTTACCGATGGTTTCCCACATATTATTAAACACACCTGTTGAACCGGTGAAATGTACTCCTGCAAAATCCCGGTGATTAAAGCAAACCCTGCCTATCGTTGGCCCATCCACATAAATTAAATTGATAACACCATCGGGCAATCCTGCTTCCTTTAATATACGCATCGTCATTTGTGCTGCATATA
>JBEBIF010000531.1:0-2189 GCA_040080515.1 Chitinophagaceae bacterium
GGTAGTAGCAGCCAAGCCAGAGCCGCCTGTTCAAAAAGCGGAACCTGTAAAAACAGGAAAGCCAGGACATATTGACCCTAAATCCCTTGTCTCTATCAAACCTAAAGTACAACCTGTGATCAAGAAAGAACCGCCGAAAGCTTCAAAAGTGGCCATACCAAAAACGACGACCAAAAGCTCCGTGAAATACGAGCCTGAATTCACCAAGTCTGTGCTGGATGCTTCTGCTGTAAATTATGCAGCCAACGGCCCCACTATGAGGTATTCAGATAACGATCTGCAGGAGTTTCGGGAGATCATTCAGAAAAAACTGGATGCCGCTAAAAAAGAATTGAATTACCTGCAAGGGTTAATTACCCGCAAAGAAGAAGGCGGAGATATGGATGAAGGCCGTTATATGACGATGGAAGATGGCAGTGTAAGCATGGAAAGAGAGCAACTGAGCCAGATGGCCAGCCGCCAGATCACTTTCATTGATCACCTGGAAAAAGCCATGATGCGTATTGAGAACAAGACCTATGGCATTTGCAGGGTTACCGGCAAGCTGATCGATAAAGCAAGACTGAGGGCGGTGCCCCATGCCACGCTTAGCATTGAAGCCAAGCAGATGATGAATAAGTAAAGTAGTAGTAGACAATAAACTGGTTTAATAAAAAACCCCGTTCAGCTGAACGGGGTTTTTATATTGATAGTTGATGATGATCATTTCTTTGCTCTCAGAAAAACCTGGAAGCCCACACCCACGATAAGTCCATGATTGGTGAATTTGGTGGTAGGCTCATTATCTGAAGTGAAATCGATGTCGCCATCCAGGTCCAGATCGGTAATAGTAGTGGTTTTAAAGGTGTTTTTATTATAAGAATAATTATACCCGATATAGAAGTCGAGCCCGGTACGTTCTCCAACCATTTTAGTTAAACCTAATTCTACTATGGCATTGGCAAAAAAACCTCCGGACGATTTGCCATCATAACTGATCTTATAATCAGGCGAAGCATCAAAATATTTGAAACCATCTGTTTTGGAAGAATTGATGCCGGCATTGAACCCAAACTGGGCAAATGGTCTGAAGGAACTGGCATCGCCAAAATAATTACGGATAAAGCCACCCGCCCCGATATTGAAACTGGAAGATTTATCTTCCTGGAACGTGGTGCCCAAGTCTTCATAGCGTACTTTCTGGCTGACGGGGTTAATATTAATAGAGCCGCCTATTACCGTTTTATCGGTAATAAACCAGCCAAAATTGGGTTCGATCCTCAGTCCAAAACTGGTAGTATTGCTTGAATAGCCCCTCACCTGGGGAAAGCTGACATCAGCCCCGCCGGAATTCATAAACAAACTTCCTACAGATGTTCCGGCCATTTTATCCCCTTTGGTAAATTGAGCGTTCGAAACAAGAGCTGACAGCAGCAATAAACAAGTACCAAAGCCATTTTTAATAAGCATATGATCGTATTAGATAAGCAGCAAATATAGCCTTTCAGGAAAAATCACCGGGACCTGTTTTTTTTGGAAAAACTCAGGTGGGAATCCCTTTTTTTCCCTTACTTTTATTTTCTCTTGGTAATGAGGAATTTTCCCTTTACTTTTAAAACCGAAACTAATCTAAACAGCCAAATTAAAAACGCTATGAGAAAGCTCAGACTTCTATCCCTTTTAGCATTTGCCATCGTATTTATAGCCCTTAGTTGTACAAAAGAAGGTCCCGAAGGTCCTGTTGGTGGCACTGGTGCACAAGGCCCTACAGGTGCTACTGGTCCTACCGGCCCTACTGGCCCCATCGGCCCTACCGGTCCTGCGGGTCCCACTGGTCCTACTGGTCCACAAGGCCCTGCTGGTACAGCCAACGTAATTTATTCAGCATGGATCACCAGCCCGTATGCATCAAGAGATACTACTATTGATGGTACCTGCCACAGAGTTCGTCACCTGGATGCACCGTCATTATCGCCCAATATTTTAAACCAGGGTGTGATGATCACTTACTTCAGAATTGGAAGTATCGGACCTTACCTGCTTCCTTATACTTCTGATGCTGGTGGTGCCACTAATCAAATTGAAGCCATTTATGCAATTCAAAAAATATTGGTGACCCGCAAAACATTTGGAAGCTGCCGTTTCTCTGCTGCCGATCCCGGAACAGCTCCGGTCCTGATCAACCTTCCACAAAGCCTTGAGTATCGCTA
>JBEBIF010000105.1:0-9880 GCA_040080515.1 Chitinophagaceae bacterium
AAAAATAAGAGAAGGCATCACCCGCCTGCTGGAAGAAAATGTGGGAAAGGAGAACTATGACGGCAACCGGCTGGAGCAGGAGCTTATATATTATATAGAGAAGATCGACATAAGCGAAGAACAGGTGCGATTGAAAAATCATTGTGATTACTTCAAAGCCCTTCTGGCGGAAACCGATGACTCAAAAGGCAAGAAACTTTCCTTTATACTGCAAGAGATCGGCCGGGAGATAAATACTACCGGCTCCAAAGCCTATGATTCCACGATCCAGAAATGCGTAGTACTAATGAAGGATGAACTGGAAAAAGCGAAAGAGCAGGTGTTGAATGTATTGTAAGCTAAGAGTATAAATGAGAGAAAGAGGCAAAGAGAGTTTTCTTATGATACCTTAACCCGGTACTTTTACAGAATTCATCATTGTCAGCATCTTTCTTTTACTCCTTTTCTCCTTCAATCTCTTAGCCTAAATTTGTAAAAATGCTATAGTTTGAAAACACTGTTCCGCACATCCTTCTTCGCACTTCTTACTTCGTACATTGTTTCTTCCTGTACCACCATTGACCTGTATGAGAAATCAGCTGCCATTCCAGGGCATACCTGGAAGAACAGTTATGTTCCCTCTTTTACTTTTTCTATTAAGGATACGAACGCTGTTTATCAACCCTATCTCATCATCCGGCATAATGATAAGTACGGTTTCAACAATATTTACCTGAACCTTTATTGCCAGGCACCCGGTCAGCCGGAAAAAAAGATCACTCTTGACCTGCCACTTGCCACCGATGAAAAAGGATGGCTGGCCAGCGGAATGGACGACATCTATGAACACCGGATCGCTTTTGTGATTGATCCGCAGATACTCGATTTTAAAAAATCAGGCACTTATACCTTCCGGACAGAGCAAATTATGAGGGAAGACCCTTTGCAAAATGTCATGAATATTGGCCTGAGGATTGAAAAGAAACAATAACTCCAGCTTTGCCTTATGCCCGATGACAGCATCAGACGACTCCGCCGCACCACGTTCATTTACTGGATGCTGCTGGTCTACATCGTTTCAGCATTGGCCTGGTGGTTTATCTCGCTTGAAAAACAGAATAACCAGATCGCCAAACTTCAACATCAATCTGCCTACATTGAAAAAGATTCCTTGTCCGCTTCAAAACTGGGAGAAAAGTTGTTTGATATTGAGCATGAAACAACAAGGAATACCCGGAAGTATCTGGCCGAAGGGGTCACCTTCTTTATTCTAATTCTTATCGGAGCCTCTTTTGTTTATCGTTCCGTTCGCAAGCAATTCCGGTTGCAACAACAGCAGCAGAATTTTATGATGGCAGTAACACATGAATTGAAAACCCCTATTGCTGTTGCCAAACTGAACCTGGAGACATTACAGAAGTATAACCTTGACCCCGAAAGGCAAAAAAAGATCATCCGTACCACATTGGATGAAACCGCCCGGTTGAATTTTCTCACCAATAATATTCTTATTGCTTCACAACTGGAAGGTACCGGTTACCAATCTCCCAAAGAAGAACTGAATCTTTCTGCCCTGCTGCAGGATTGTGTGCAGGATTTCAGGAACCGGTTTCCCGACAGGCTATTTACGGAGGAGATTGAACCCGATACTGACCTCACCGGCGACTCCCTGCTGCTACAAATGCTGATCAATAACCTGCTGGAAAACGCTATCAAGTATTCTCCCAAAGAAGGTGTCATAATGGCTGCCTTGAAAAGGTACCGTTCAGGAATTGAATTGCAGATCCAGGATGAAGGTCCGGGCATACCCGATGAAGAAAAGAAGAAGATATTCACCAAATTTTACCGGGTGGGTAATGAGGACACCCGTAAAACAAAAGGCACCGGACTGGGGCTTTACCTGTGCCATAAAATTGCCCGTGATCATAATGCCGACATTTCGGTGACAAACCATTTGCCTCATGGGAGTACTTTTGTTGTCATCTTTAAAGTCAGATGATCTCTATATGACTTTATTTAAAGAATAACACGTAATGACTGCAGAACGTAAAACATCTATATTGTTAGTGGAGGATGAAGAAAACCTTCATGAGGCGCTAAAGCTTAACCTTGAGCTGGAAGGGTATGAAGTAACCTCTGCTTTTGACGGTGCTGCTGCCTTAAAGACAGTGCAGGGAGAATATTTTGACCTGATCATACTTGATGTGATGCTGCCAGAAATGGATGGTATTAATGTAACAGAGACCATCCGCATCAGCAATAACGAAGTACCTATACTCATTCTCAGCGCCAAAAATAACAGCTCCGACAGGGTACTCGGGCTTAAAAAGGGGGCAGACGATTATCTGACCAAACCTTTTAACCTGGAAGAATTACTCCTGAGGGTACATAAGCTGATCGATAAGAATAAAAAACTGCAAGACAAAACAACGATCGGCAATAATTATTCTTTTGGAAATAACAGCATCGACTTTAAAGCACAGCAGGCTACCGGACATACCGGTGATAAAATAGAGTTAAGCAAGAAGGAAACCATGCTGCTGAAGTTACTGATAGAAAACAAAAATGAAGTAGTGCCACGGGAAAAGATCTTACAGGCTGTTTGGGGATACAATGTTTATCCAACTACCCGCACTATTGATAATTTCATCCTGAATTTTCGTAAATATTTTGAAGAAGACAGCCGCAATCCAAAGTACTTTCATTCTGTAAGAGGTGTTGGGTATAAATATGCTGAGTGAGCTTTATTTATTTAACTGCCTGTCGATCTTCTCTAATAATTCTCTTGTTTGCGCCAGCAACCCTTCGGTATCTTCTTCAAAATTCGCTTTGGTAAAAATTCCTGCTTCGCATTGTTCCAGTATCGATATCAGTTTTCGGCAACTTAATTCTTCAATTCCCGACAATGTCAGCGTTGTATTTATCCCTTGCTTGTTCATCCCCGTACCAGATAATCCAAAGCGTTGATATAAAAACTGCCAGACCCCCTCGTGAAGTTTTTTATAAAATATCGTGGATTCTCCAATTGGTAGTGCATACACCGGCTCCAGCACCTGTACTACATCCGGCAATGCCGGTTTCTCCTTTTCAGTAACTATGACAGGTTTTTCCTTTTTCCTGATGGCCCAGTAAAGCAAAACACCGAGCACCAGTAGAAATACCACAATCAATGCTGTACGGGCGGCCTTTTCACTATCTGAGCTGATTGATGTTTTTTTCTCCTGTATAAGAGTTGTACTATTCTGTTTATTCACTATCTCAACCGGTAAATTGGCTGCTGCAATTGTTTTAAACTGATTACTATCCGTATCAAAAAAAGAAAAGCTGATAGGGGGAAGTTGGTACTTGCCTGGTATGCTGCTAACAAATGTGTACCGGAAAGTTCTGCTTCCGCTAAGAGGCAGTGTTGTTTTATCTAATGAATCCCGCACTACCGGATCAAACCCTTCCATTCCTGCCGGCCATTTAATAACCGGTGCATCAAGTTGTATAAAATTCCCTTTGCCCCGGACAGTTAGTTCTAATACTCCCTCTTCGTTTTTGGAGAGGTTATTTTTAAGTAATGAAGCGGTAATAGAAAACCGGCCTGCGGCACCGGCAAAGCTTTCAGGTTTATTTTTTTCCGGGACCGGTTTCACTAATACGGATACCGGCACGGTGCTCATCTCCGATTCAACCACTTCTGTTCCTTCAGGCGGCGCTTCCTCACCAGCGCCCAAAAGACCTTCACTGATCTCCTGTTCTGCTTTTTTTGTAACGGCACTCCGGGAAAACTCTACCCTGTTCTTTATCTGCATGGCATCGATCATAAAACTACCCGCCTGTAACGGGTACAGCTGTACTTTACGAATAGTATGAACATCAAACAGGAGTCCGTTAATACGCTCAGTCGTTACCATTTTATCCTGGAGGTTCACCATATCAAAAACGGTAAACCCGTAAAACCCGGGATTCTTTATGATATCTGATTTTGATTGAAGGCGGGAATAAAGTTTGAAGGTGGCAAGTACCGGCTCTCCCACATAACAGCTTTTTTTATTAACCGAAACTTTTACAAACAAGTTCTCCTTTATTTTTTCACGGGGATTTTCTCCGGGCCGCAGCATATAATCTATTGAAGAAGCGTCCTGCTTAAACAGTTTTGCAGCCATATCTCTTGAGAGTATCTCCACCAGCACCTCATTACTTTTAACCTGCTTTCCTTCATATTTAAACACGGCCCCGGGTATTTTGTATTTCCCGGACTTAAGGGCCACCAATGTAAAGACATAGTTTTTTGTGGAGGGTGCCGTTCCATTTAATTCATTGCCATAAATATCAGGGCCGGATACTAACCGGAATGGGCGAAAGTCCGGTGTAACTAAATTTCCTCCGTTAGCAGCATCCGTTAGTACATACTGCACCCGGAAAGATTCTCCTTCAACCAGTGGTGTTGATGACACGATCGTTTGAAAAATACGCTGTGCACTCAAAAGCCCTGGTATCCAGATCAATGCTAGTATGATTGCAGTCTTCCGCATAAAAGGACTGCTAAAATAATACCTGCATTCCCAACTAAACCCAAAAATTTATCAATGGGAAAAACGGGCTTCAAATGGTAGCCCGGGGATGATAATGGCAATTAAAGATCTCCCAACAGGGGCCGTATCACTATATCCTCCACACAGGCCCCTGGAGACAACTGGCTGGCAGCATACACCATTTGGGCAATATCGGTTGCTTCCATGATGCGGTGGGCAGCATTGTCGAAATCGCCCCAGGAGTCGGTCAGCACAGCCCCGGGAAATATGGCTGTGACTTTTATATTGAAGGGTTTTAATTCTTCCCGAAGGTTTTTACTAAATCCGTGCAAGGCGTACTTGCTGATACTGTAAGCACCTCCGTTGGCATACGCTTTCAATGCAGCTATTGAGCATATGTTGAAAATATGGCCTGATCTCCTTTCAATCATTTTTGGCAACATAGCCCTTGTAAAATGATAAGCACTGAAAAGGTTGACAGCTAACTGCTCTTCCAGCAGCCCTTCCCGTTCATTGTAAATGCTGCCCGGTTCAAAGGCACCTGCATTATTAACTATAATATCAGGTGGTCCAAATCCCAAACACCAAATTCCAAATTCCTGTGCTTGTTCTTTTTTGCTCAGATCGAATGGCTTTGCTTTTACTTCGATGGAGGGATACTTTGTTTGCAGTGCTTCCACGGTTTTATACAGTTGCACTTCACCCCTGCTGGTCAAAAAAAGACGGTGCCCGTTAGCAGCAAATAGTTCAGCAATAGCTTTGCCGATTCCTTTGGAGGCGCCTGTAATAACAACGTTCATTGAAAATGGAGTATTGAGTATTGAATATTTCCGGTTTCTTTGCAAATCTACAATCTCTTATGAAGTACAAGCACCTTTTCTTCGATCTCGACCATACCCTCTGGGACTTTGAAGCCAACAGCCGCCTTACGCTGCAGGAATTGTATGACACTCTGAAACTGGAGGCGGCAGGTATAAATGATTTTGACCTGTTTCATAAAAATTACCTGGCTCATAATGACAAACTCTGGGACCGGTACCGGAATGGCTATATAAAAGTGGATGAGCTGCGCTGGAAAAGAATGTGGCTTACCCTGCTGGATTTTAAAATTGCCAACGAGCCGCTGGCCCGGGAAATGGGAGTACTATTCTTAGATCTGCTGCCTACCCGCAAGCTGTTGTTTCCTTATACGATTGACATACTGGATTATTTAAAAGAGAACAACTACCGGCTTCATTTAATTACCAATGGTTTTGAAAAGACACAGCACAGCAAATTGAAAAGTTCGGGCCTGGATGGTTATTTTACGGAGGTCATAACCTCAGAAGGAAGTAACAGTCTGAAACCTAAGAAGGAAATTTTTGAGTATGCTTTTCAAAAGACCGGGGCCAGCCTGCACGAGAGTATAATGATAGGCGACACAGTGGAAGTAGATATTCTCGGCGGAATGAATGCCGGTATTGACCAGGTGCATGTAAATCATTTAACAAAGGAACCGGTACCTGTATTGGAAAATACGTTTGCCACTTATACGGTGTACTCGTTAAAGGAGTTGGAAGGGATTTTTTAATGCTTCAATTTCCCGGGGTTTTGTCTTGTAGCCCAAAACCTGATCAGCTCTATTTCTTTTTTATTAGGCTTTACTCTATAGAATAAAACGACACGACGTTGTATTACAGATTTTCTGACATTCTTTCTCTTATTAGTTACAGTAGCAAGAAACGGATTAGAAGATAAGAGGAGCAGCCTTCTCTTTACTGCATTAATAAATTTTGTTACTTCCCTTTCTGTCCAGTTCACTTTAAGAAACTCAATATTGGAGATATACGTTTCAATAGCCAACGAAGACCACATTACTTTGTAAACCATTTTTTGTACTTTTTCATCACCACTTCATGGGGTATCCCCTTTCCAGCATCTAGTTGGGCAATAGCCTTGTCAATGCTATTCTGTACTTCCTTTGGCAAGTCATCCCACCAATCATCTTCCCGGTCCGCTTCCAGCAAAGAATAAACCATTTTGACCACATGATCATCTGCTTCATCAATGTATTTCTTAACCTTTTTACGCATTTCAGCATTACTCATACAATACTCTTTTTCTTAAAGTTACATTTTTACATGAAAAGAAAAAAGGCCTCTTACCAAGTCGCAATCACCGTTACTCCACCTTTGGGTTTATCACCGATATTCACCAGGATCTTTGCATCTAATGGCAATAAAAGATCTACCCGGGAGCCGAATTTGATAAAGCCCATTTCATCAGTTTGTTTTACCTGCTGCCCGGTTTGCAGGTAGTTGCAGATCCGTTTGGCCAATGCACCCGCTATTTGTTTTACTAATATTTCCTTCCCGTCTTTCCGGTACACAACAGAGTGCCGTTCATTTTCTGTAGATGATTTGGGATGCCATGCGACCAAATATTTTCCTTTGTGATACTGGCTGTAGGCCACCTCACCGCTTACCGGGTTGCGGTTTACATGCACATTCAGCGGACTCATAAAAATGGATACCTGCATCCTTCTATCAGTAAAATATTCATCTGCGGCCACTTCTTCTATCACCACCACTTTCCCATCAGCCGGGGCAATGATGGCATTGTCCAGCATGGTAAGTACTCTTTTGGGGATACGGAAAAAAGAAATCAGGAACAGCAGCAAGCCCAGCGTTGCCAGGAAAATCACCCAGCTTACGATTGGCAGTGAATAGCTGAGAAAATAAAAAGACACGATATTGATAATACCAAAGATGATGGTACTCAGCGCAATTGTTTTGTAGCCTTCTTTGTGGATGGTCATTAAGCCTTAGTTATATGACAAATATAGGAAATGGCAGTTAGTGAATCACGAATTCGAAACAGTGGCGGTACACTTAGAAACATCAGCAGCTTATTTTAGCAAGGCCCAAACATACAGGGCTGCAAGAGGACCCAACAAATTGGTATTGCAAATAATAACGAATCAAATCTGTCTAAAAAGCCTCCGTGACCTGGCATTATCTGGCCGCTATCCTTAACTCCGGCCATTCTCTTTAGCTTTGATTCAAACAGGTCTCCGGCTGTTCCTGTAATGGCCGCTGCAGCAGCAATTATTAAGGACAGCTCCGAATCGACACCAATATTATCAAAAATCACGGGAATCAAAAACGCCAGTCCTACTGTCAGGATAATTCCGCCTATAGTTCCTTCCCATGTTTTTTTGGGAGAAATTTTAGATAATGGTGTTTTGCCAATTAAGGAACCCACTATGTATGCCATTGTATCATTGATCCAAAGAGAAAAAATGATCAATGCCGGGTAGTATTTATTATAATTAGCATACAATACTGCTCCGCTGTCAGCATTAGTAGTAATTGCCGAAATATCCAACATAAGCCCGATGCTCAATGAGAGGTATATCAATCCCAGCATCGCCAGTACAAATGATCTTATCGTAATGACATTTTTCTGAAATATTCCTGTTACCAGCAATGCAAACCCTGCTGCTGATACAGGCAGGGAAATATTCGCCTTAAGGCTATAGCTATTAATATTATAAGCGGGGCTGCAAAACCATAATAACAAACCATAGCCTGTTACCATAAAACCCAGTTTGGTATAGGGATGAAATGTTGTTTTGCAAATTTTTTCTGTAAGTTTCAAGTACTCCCACCAGCAGCCGAAATGAATAACGGAAAACAAAATAAAAAAGCTCCAGTGGTTCCACAACAATCCCAGCAGCATCACTGCTGCAAAGATGATGGCGGTTAATGTCCTTGTTCTGAATGTTTGCCAGTTGAATGCCATAAGAATTAAAATGGATGATCTTTAACAGGAACAGTATCATCTGCATACACCTTCTCATAGGTTGTTGCCGATTTCATTTTCATCCATACAATGATCAATACAACGAGTACCGTACTGATGGCGGCGGTAAAGGCCATACCTGATAATTTTACCGACTCACCCTCTTTCAGCATTTCCGGGTTAAAATAAGACAGTACGATCAACAACGCATCATACACAAAATGCCCCAATATAGAAACCCACAAACTGCCGCTGTACCAATAAGCCAGCCCCAGGAAAACACCTAACAGCAACCGGGGTACAAACCCATAAAACTGCATATGCAAGGCAGAAAATAGAATAGCAGCCACTACTATTCCCGTCATGGGGCTCCTAAACATCTTTATCAGCAGCCGTTGTGCCATTCCCCGAAAAAGCAGTTCTTCGCCTACAGCAGCTAATCCTGCTATACAGGCAATATTAAGCAGCAGTTCGCTGACAGTTTGTTTTGCCAACAGGGCATTTATACTTTTGGCGGCACTTTCTTCCCCATTCTTCATCCATCTTTCTATCGATGAAGGGAGCTGTATATTTCTGTTTAATTCTCCCACCAGGTTGATCAACGGAATGGAAATGATCATTATGCCAATGCCTGCCGCAATGTATCCAGCATTGGAGGGCCTTTTTAATCCCAGGTATTTTTTGGAGTCCGTACTAAAAAGCCAGGCACATATAACAACAGGAAGTACAAAAAAACTGATAAACTGTATGATCAGTGTGCCCCTTATTATAAAGTTCGTTTCCGGTTTACTGTAATCCCATTTAGAAAAATCACTCACCTCTGTAAGTGTTTTGCCAGTTATTTTACCAAGGACAGAGGCTCCAAGCAAACCGAATATAAAAAGACTGACCAATGTAATGCTGATCAGTACCAGGAACTGACTCCAGGCTGGTCTTGTTTTTAATAGTCCTCTCATTAGAAAACTCCCGTTTTAGGTTGTAAATTTGCTGCTTGCACTCCGAAGCCCCGGCGAAGGAGTGTTCTTATAAATGGTAAAGATAGGCAACATACAACTACCTGAGTTTCCGCTGCTTCTGGCGCCAATGGAAGACGTAAGCGATCCGCCGTTTCGTGCCGTGTGCAAGGATAATGGCGCCGATCTGATGTACACCGAATTCATCTCTTCCGAAGGTTTGATCCGGGATGCCATCAAGAGCCGGAAGAAACTCGATATTTTCGACTATGAGCGGCCGGTGGGCATTCAGATATTTGGTGGTGATGAAGAAAGTTTGGCCCTGGCGGCTAAGATCGTGGAGGTGACCAATCCAGATCTGCTTGACATCAATTTTGGCTGCCCTGTAAAAAAAGTGGCGTTGAAAGGTGCCGGGGCCGGTGTATTAAAGGATATAGACCTGATGGTGCGGTTGACATCGGCAGTCGTTAGATCAACCTCATTGCCGGTTACTGTAAAAACAAGGTTGGGATGGGATGATAAGACCCGGAATATTGAAGAAGTGGCAGAGCGGCTGCAAGATGTGGGTATAAAAGCACTGGCCATTCACGGACGAACAAGAACACAGATGTATAAAGGTGAGGCCGACTGGACACTGATCGGCAA
>JBEBIF010000532.1:0-2180 GCA_040080515.1 Chitinophagaceae bacterium
TTATTTGAATTGATTTTTATTTTTTAATACCCCTTTAAGTTTACGAATAGACCATAAACCAAATATCTCCCTTTTTGCCTAATCCTTTACCTTTGCGGCAGCTAAATATTACATCAACAATCTTAAATATTCAATAACAATGGCCGCCCGTACAGATAACTTTGTTAGCCCGGATTATTTTAATGTAGATGAACTGCTGACCGAAGAACATAAACTCATCCGGGAGTCCGTTCGCAGTTATGTAAAAAAAGAAATTTCTCCTATCATAGAAGACTATGCACAAAAAGCAGAGTTCCCCCAGCATATCGTTAAGCAACTCGGCGACCTCGGCTGTTTTGGTCCCACCGTCCCCATTGAATATGGCGGCGGGGGATTAGACTATATCTCTTACGGTCTTATGATGCAGGAACTGGAAAGAGGCGATAGCGGTGTTCGTTCCACCGCATCCGTACAAGGTTCCTTGGTCATGTTCCCCATCTATGCGTATGGCAGCGAAGAGCAACGCAAAAAATATTTACCCAAACTCGCCAGCGGCGAATGGCTTGGTTGCTTCGGATTAACAGAACCCAATCACGGCAGCGATCCCAGCAGCATGCTCACCAATTTTAAACCTGCCCGTCCGGGAGGCGGGGATGCAGGAGACCATGTGATACTGAATGGTGCTAAAATGTGGATCAGCAATGCGCCTTTCTCACAAGTGGCGGTGGTATGGGCAAAGGATGAAGCTGGTGACATCCGGGGATTGATCGTGGAAAGAGGCATGGAAGGTTTTACCACACCCACTACGCATGGTAAGTGGAGTCTCAGGGCTTCCGCCACCGGCGAACTGGTGTTTGATAATGTAAAAGTGCCCAAAGAAAATATTTTCCCAAATGTAAAAGGCTTGAAAGGCCCCTTGGGATGTTTGACGAAAGCAAGATATGGCATTGCCTGGGGAGCTATCGGAGCTGCGATGGATTGCTATGATACTGCGTTGCGCTACTCAAAGGAAAGAGAACAGTTTGGCAAACCGATCGGTGCATTTCAATTGCAGCAAAAGAAACTGGCTGAGATGGTCACTGAAATAACCAAAGCACAATTATTGAACTGGCGGCTCGGTGTATTAATGAATGAAGGAAAAGTAACACCACAACAGGTAAGCATGGCCAAGCGGAATGCCTGCGAAGTGGCTACCAATATTTGCCGAGATGCACGACAAATGCTTGGCGGCATGGGCATCACCGGTGAGTATCCGGTAATGCGCCATATGATGAACCTGGAAAGTGTGATCACTTACGAAGGCACTCATGATATTCATTTACTGATAACAGGGATGGATGTGACAGGATTTAATGCGTTTAAATAAAGTCCGAAGTCAGAATGACCGAAAGTCCGAAAGACTATTTCTTTTATTGCGAACTTCTTTCCGACTTCCGGACTTTCTGTCTTTCTGACTATTCAATACAATGAAAATCTTCTTAATCGGCTTCATGGGCTCCGGAAAAACACACTGGGGCCGCTTACTAAGCGAAAAACTTGGTATGCGTTTCTTCGACCTGGATGAACAGGTAACGGAACATGCCGGTATGTCTATCCCCGAAATATTTGAAGCAGATGGAGAAGAACAATTTCGCCTGCTGGAAAAAGAAGTTCTGCATATACTTACAGAAAGTCATGATAATTTTGTAATGGCCTGCGGAGGTGGTTCCCCTTGCTATTTTAATAACATTGAATACATGAACCGGTCCGGTACCACCGTTTGGATCAATGCACCACTCGACATTTTGTTTGAACGAATAGTAAAAGAAAAAGAGAAACGGCCGCTGATACGGGAATTGTCGGATGAGCAATTGCAGGGGTTTATTGCTAAGAAATTTTCCGACAGGCGAATCTATTATGAACAGGCCCGGTTATCGGTAGATGAAGCTCCCGTTCAATTAGAACAATTAATAGATAAAATATTTCATGCATAAGAAACATCTTATTACAGCTGCCATCTTTGGCGGATCAGCAGTAGCGTTGGGCGCCTTTGGTGCACATGGGCTGGAAAAAGTTACCAGCGATGAAAAAATATTGCATGGGTATCAAACCGCGGTGCAGTACCAGATGTACCATGCACTGGCTTTACTGGCGGTTGGTGTCTTATATAATCAGTTTGCAAACCGCTATCTTCATTGGGCAGCTACTTGTTTTATTGCCGG
>JBEBIF010000106.1:0-9875 GCA_040080515.1 Chitinophagaceae bacterium
CATACATATAGGCACACAGGTGTTGTTCTTTAACCTCGGTGAAAAAGAAAGCTGGAAAGCATTTGGCCTTATGCAGCAACTGCGGCAAAGTGGTGTTCGTTGTGAGCTGTATCATGAATCAGCCAAATTTGACAAACAGTTCAAGTATGCTGAAAAGAAAAACATTCCTTATGTGATCATTCTTGGTGAAAAAGAACTGGCGGAAAACACCTGTAACATTAAGAACCTTTCTACCGGTGAGCAGCAGACCATTGCTGCAACGGAGCTATTGAATTTCAAATTCTGATAAATGATTGCCACAAAGACACTAAGCCACAAAGAAAGGCGGTTTTGCATGTCTTTGTAGCTTAGTGGCCAAATATGCCTTTAGAACAACCTGTTTTTGTAAACCTGGTAGTTGGCTATCGTTTCAGGTAAGCGTAAAGATTGCGGTCTGCCAGGATGCCTTCCGTCTTGCTTCCTTCCATCGTCACATCCTGTACCTGTATGAGCAGGGTGGCTATTTTGCCATCGCCATTTCTTTTAAACGTGGCGGTGCCTCCATAGGCGACTATTTCATACACATCTTTGGTATCTGTTTTCTTCAGTTCTGAATTGCCCATGGCAGACGTAGCTGTCAACACTGCATTCTCAACAATCACCCCGATCTCAGTAACAGGACTGCCTTCGGGAAACTTATACTTGCCGGTATATTCCTGTAAGGAATCGACCTGGGCATTAAGAGCTGAAAAACTAAGTACTACCAATAAAGAAAGGAGGATCTTTTTCATATCGTGTGGTTTTATGAATAATGCTGGACGAATTTAAGAGGAAAAAGTTACTGTAAAATTCTGAAATATGTTTAAGATAACCGCAGAGACGCAGAGATGCATAGAAATACAAAAGGCAGGGTAATCGCAGAGACGCGGAGGCGCAAAGGGAAAGGCAATTGTATTCCTCTCCGTCTCCGCGTCTCTGCGGTTACTATTCCCTTTTACACCTTTTCGTAAATAACAGCAGCCCCCTGCCCCACCCCGATGCACATGGTGGCAAGGCCATACTTCAACCCCTGCCGGTTCATCTCGTGCAGCAGGGTGGTGGAAATGCGTACACCACTGCAACCGAGCGGATGACCTATGGCAATGGCGCCTCCATTTACATTTACCTTATTACTATCGAGCCCCAGTTCCCGGATGCAGGCAATGGATTGCGAAGCAAAAGCCTCGTTCAGTTCCACCAGGCCGATATCCTGTATTTGCAAGCCGGCCCTTTTCAATGCCTTTTGCGTAGCCGGCACCGGACCCATTCCCATTATCGCAGGGTCCACCCCGGCCACGGCCATGGACACTATTTTGGCCAGCGGCTGCAGGTCATATTTCTTTACTGTTTCTTCACTGGCAAGTAATAGTGCGGCGGCCCCGTCATTGATACCTGAAGAATTCCCTGCAGTCACCGTTCCGTCTTTAATGAAGGCCGGTTTCAATGCCGCCAGTTTTTCCAGCGAGGTCTCCCTTGGATGTTCATCATTGATCACCCAGCTGATGAGTCCTTTACTGTTCATTTCTACAGCGGCGATCTCCTCTGCCCATTTATCGGCTGCTTTTGCTGCAGCATATTTTTGTTGCGAAGCAAGTGCAAATGCATCCTGCTCCTGTCTTGTGATATTCCATTGCTTTGCTACATTCTCTGCTGTTTCTCCCATGGTAAACGGGTGATACATTTCAGCCAGGGTTTTATTAATGAACCGCCAGCCCATGGTGGTATCAAACATTTCAGCTGTTCTTGCAAAAGGCTCTGCTGTTTTGCCCATAACAAAAGGGGCTCGGGTCATGCTTTCCACACCGCAGGCGATCACCAGTTCTGCATCACCACACATCACCTGACGGGCGCCATCCATTATTGCCTGCAGACCGGAGGCGCATAAGCGGTTCACGGTATTTCCGCCCACCGTTACCGGCAAACCAGCCAGTAATGCTGCCATTCTTGCCACATTCCGGTTATCTTCCCCTGCCTGGTTGGCAGCGCCTGCTATCACATCTTCGATAGCGTTTACATCCACTGAGGGGTTTCGTTCCACTAATGCTTTTATGATATACGCCAGCAGATCATCCGGACGGATACTACTGAGCACACCCCCATATTTACCAACAGGAGTTCTTACCGCATCAACAATATATACCGGCTTCATTATTTTGGGGTTTGTGGGGCAAATATCTGTGAAAAAGTCGGGAGTCGGGAGTCGATAGTCGATAGTCGATAGTCTAAAGTTTTCCGAAGAACCCTGCGGGAAAGTTTAAAGTTTAAAGTCGAAAGTTAGGCGTGAGGGGGTAAGTGGAAGCGCTTTGGGATGGAAACATGCCGGTGCAGGTGCCAGTGTGCATCGTGCAGGTACCATTGTACACCGTGCACGATGAAAAAGTGCCCGTGCGGATGCGGGAGGGAAGTGGGGTTTGGCAAGTTGTCCGAAGGACCCTGCGGGGAAGTGGCGGGTGGCGGGTTGTCCGAAGGATGGGCTGCGTCAGTTATTCACTATCGACTCCTAACTATTGACTATCGACTCCTTACTATCGACTCCTGACTTTCGACTATCGACTATTCCCCCCCTCACTACCCAGACTACTGTTATCTTTGCGCTATGGCGAAAACGGGACATAAGAATATAAGGCATCTGACACTGGCGGAAACGGAACAGTATTTTGAGGAACTGGGCGAGAAAAAGTTCAGGGCCAAACAGATATATGAATGGATCTGGCAGAAAAATGCCCGGACCTTTGCCGATATGACCAACCTGAGCAAGGACCTGCGTCAGAAACTGGGCGACACCTTTACCCTGCCTGCCCTGGCCGTGGACACTATTCAGCATTCGACTGACGGAACGATCAAATCCAGGTTCAAGACACATGACGGTCACCTGATCGAAGGCGTATTGATACCCACCACCTCCCGGTTCACTGCCTGTGTATCATCCCAGATCGGTTGCTCCCTCAGTTGCAAGTTTTGTGCTACCGGTTATATCGAACGCAAAAGAAACCTTGACTTTGATGAGATATACGACCAGGTGGCCATCATCAACCAGCAATGCATGGAAGCGAATGAAAAAAAACTGAGCAATATAGTTTTTATGGGAATGGGTGAACCGTTGCTGAATTATAAGAACGTACTAAAAGCAGTAGAGCGGATCACTTCCCCGGACGGAATGGCGATGAGCCCTAAGCGTATCACCGTTTCCACGGCTGGTGTAAGCAAGGGCATCCGCCAGCTGGGTGATGACAAAGTAAAATTCAAACTGGCGCTTTCCCTCCATGCAGCCAATGATGAAAAGCGGCATAAGATCATGCCGATCAATGATACAAACAACATCAAATCATTGATGGATTCACTGAATTACTTTTATAAACAAACCGGTAACGAGATCACCTTTGAATATATATTGTTCAAAAACTTCAATGACTCAGTGGAAGATGCGGATGAACTGATAAAGCTGTACCGACAGGTGCCTGCTGATCTTATTAATATAATAGAGTACAACCCGATCGACTTTGCCAAGTTTCAAAAACCGGAAGAAGAAAAGGTGCAGGCCTTTATGGATTACCTGGGCAAGCACCGGGTGAATACCCGGCTTCGCAAAAGCAGGGGTAAGGATATTGATGCAGCGTGCGGGCAACTTGCGAATAAGAATTGAGATAAGGCTGCCTGCGGCAGAGAGATAATATATCACGCTGAGATTCGCAGGGATAAGTACAGAGAAATACAATTGCTTTTCCCTCTTTTCCTCCTTCTGCTCTGAGCGAGGTGTATTTTTTTCGCCCAGAGAAAGAGAATTGCCTGCCGCAAATACCTGTATTCCTCTGTATTCTCCTGTGCCCTCTGCGCCCCCTGCGTGAGTAAAAAGGGCGAAGCATTCTCTTCTCCTCCTTCTCTCCTTCATCCTCTTAGCCCTGTATTTTGCCTTTTACGAAGAATTTCCTACTTCCATTAAACCTCACTTATCCTGCCGGGTCTGAAGACCGTTAACATTTTACATACAAGTCCGGACGAAGGTTAATACAAAGCCAGGCGTCTAAAAAAAACAAAAAACACAGTAACATGAAAAAAATAATCTTATCAGCCGTAGTTCTTTCTCTGGCTGCTGCCGTACATGCGCAGGAAATACCTGAAAGAAAAACAGAACGCCCTGGCACACACGACAGAATGCATGGCAAAAGAAAAGGTGGGCATGACCGCCAGGAAATGATGAAACAGCTGAACCTTACTGATGCTCAAAAAGAACAATTCAAGGCACAGCGGGAAGAGTTCAAAAAGAAAATGGACGATCTGAAAAAGAAAGACGACATCACCGTAAAAGAATGGAAGAGCAGAATGGAAAGCCTGCGCAAGGAGCAAAGATCAAAAATGGACGGTATCCTTACCACGGAGCAGAAAGCAAAGATGGAAAAAATAAAAGCAGAAGGCAAAGTAAAGCATGAAGAAATGCAAAAACAACATTCGGACAAAATGAAAGCAGAACTAGGCCTTACTGAAGAGCAATCAGCCAAACTGGATAAACAAAGAGCAGAAATGAGTGCAAAGATGAAAGCCATCCATGAAGACAAAGCACTGAGCGATGAACAGAAAAAAGAAAAAATGAAAGAGCTGATGAAACAGCGTAAAGAAAACATGAAATCGATCCTTACAGAAGAGCAGCAGAAAAAATTAAAAGAATCAAAGGAGAAAGAAAAGGAACACCATATGAGAGGAAAGCGTATGGAAGATAAAAAAGAACCTATTTAATAAGATATATCCCCTGAAACTGGTAGCCCCGCTTTGTTCATTCATTGCGGGGCTTTTTGATTGCTGAATTGGATCACGGATGACGCGGATCAGGCGGATAAATACGGATTTTTTATTTTCTCCATTGTATAAATCCGTATTGATCTGATATATCAGCGTCACCTGCCTTCCGGCAGGCAGGTCAGCGTTCCCATTATAACACTGTAAAGCGTATATTTGCCGCTCACTACTGTTGTAAAACAGCAAATCAGTAAATATGCAAAAGAAATCAAGTCATTTCGACAAGTTTAAGCCCAAAAAAAGCAACGCTGCCGTAAAGGAACAATTCAAGCAGGAAAAAAGAAAGTTCAAGAAAGAACGGGCGGATTATTTTGATAAGAAGAGAGATGAGGTAAGAGGTCAGTCCGCAGGATCCGGTGGAAAAACGGAAGTCGGAGGTAAATCCGCAGGACCCGGTGGAAAGACGGAAGCAACTCCCATATCTCACCTGAGGCCCCAGACTGCAGAACAGATGCCGCTGAATAAATACATCGCCCATGCCGGGCTGGCCGGAAGAAGGGAAGCTGCGGAGCTGGTAAAAAAAGGACTGGTAAAAGTAAACGGTGAACTGGTAACAGAGCCGGGGCATAAAGTATCCTCAAAAGATGAAGTAAATGTGAATGGCAAGAAGATCTTCCTGGCGAAGAACCTTGTTTACATCTTATTGAATAAGCCGAAAGATTTTATTACCACTACTGATGACCCCCAGGGAAGAAAAACGGTGCTGGATATTATTGGCAAAGCCACTCCTGAAAGAGTGTACCCGGTTGGGCGGCTGGACAGAAATACGTCCGGTGTGCTGCTGCTTACAAATGATGGTGAGCTGGCGCAAAAACTTACCCATCCCAGCAATGAAATAAAGAAAGTGTACCATGTTACCCTCAACAAGCCGCTGGAGAAAGTTGATTTTGATAAGATACTCAAAGGCATTGTGCTGGAAGATGGTCCTGCCAGTGTAGATGCATTGGCCTTTGCAGATGTAAAAGATAAAACGCAGATCGGTGTGGAGATACACAGTGGCCGTAACCGTATCGTTCGCCGCATCTTTGAAGCGCTGGGCTATGATGTAAAAAATCTTGACCGGGTGATCTTTGCCGGACTTACCAAGAAAAATATTGAAAGAGGCAAGTTCCGTTTCCTGAGTGAAAAAGAAGTAAGAGATCTGAAGCATTTTGGAAAAGGCAAATAAAGATCACAGATTGCACGGAATAATACAGGTTCCACGGATTTACACAGATTGATACCATGAAAGTTTCGGAAATAATCATTGCAGAGGATGAGAATTGGGTGGCATTAAATAAGCCCTCAGGTTTATTATCTATCCCCGACCGGGAAGGGAAAGAAGTCTCCTTAAAAGTATTACTGAAAGAAAAGTATGGCGATATCTTCACCGTGCATCGCATCGATCGTGATACCAGCGGCCTGATCGTATTTGCAAAGAATGAGGCAACACATAAACATTTATCAAAGCAATTTGAAGAACGGCAGACCCGGAAGATCTACACCGGCCTGGTGATCGGTTCTCTGGCTGAAAAGAAAGGCAGCATTGATGCTCCTATTGCAGAGCATCCTGCACTGAACGGAACAATGATCGTTCACCGAAAAGGAAAAGAGTCGCTTACGGATTATGAAGTGCTAGAAGACTTTGGCATTTATTCACTGGTGCAATTTCAAATACATACCGGAAGAACGCATCAAATAAGAGTGCACATGAAAGAACTGGGACATCCCGTGGTTTGTGATGCCGTATATGGTGATGGCAAACCCATTTTGATCTCAGGCATAAAAAAGAAATACAATCTCTCTAAGAACGAACTGGAAGAAAAACCGATCCTTGGCCGGTTGGCTTTACATGCTTTCCAGCTTTCCTTTAAAGATACCGATGGCCAACTTATTGAAGTGGAAGCTCCGCTTCATAAAGACATACGGGCTACGCTGCAACAACTAGAAAAAAGGAAGAAGAGTAAAAGATAATTACCACACAGACTTCAGTTGCCAGCAATTCACAAAAGAAAAAGTTGTTTTATTGTTGTTGCCGGAAAAAAGTTCAACCCCATTCTCACCGACACCGGGAAATAACTGCGCCGTCATGGCAGCCTGCCCGTTATTTGCAAATACTTCCACAATGCTTTTATCAAAGAAGAGATGCAGTTGTATCTTTCCGTTGAGCGGTTGCAAAGAAGTCTCGTACCGGCTTTGTTTGGCAAAGGCCGGATGAAAACCGGAGTCCCCTGCTTTGGAACGATCAATATATAAGACCCGTTTTGCGCCGTCGTAACCAATCTCTATGTATTTATCACCGCTTTTTGCCAGCCTGATTCCTGATATGTTGTTGTTTGAAACCGTCATTTGCAGATCGATCTCGAGAGTTTGTCCTTTTACTGAAAGCAATGTGGTTCCGTTAACTG
Organism: Chitinophagaceae bacterium; assembly: GCA_040080515.1. Lineage (GTDB taxonomy): Bacteria > Bacteroidota > Bacteroidia > Chitinophagales > Chitinophagaceae > JJ008. The sequence continues at coordinate 7,197 of JBEBIF010000106.1, forward strand.
TAACGCTTTTAGCAGTAAAAGGCTTCTCTCTTAGTGTGTGTATGGCACGCACCGGTTCCTGCATCAGTATCCATTCGTTGTTGATCTTCTGTACAGTAAGTTCTCTTGGCAGTGACATAGCACTCTTCCATGGCGTGGTGGGAATATCCTGGGCATAGTTCCAGTTGTTGATCCAACCGATGCTTACCGGTTTATGTCCAACAGGTAAATTATTATACACTATAGCGGCATAGTAGTCAGGGCCGTAGTCCGGCCGGTATATTTTAGCAGCAGGGTTATCGTTAGTAAATGTGTTCCCGTCAAAATCACCAACAAAGTATTGCATGTAAGGCGCCGGTGAATGCATCAGTACCCATTTGGTTTTACCGGGTTCATCTTTCACCGGCACTTCAAAGAGGTCGGGGCATTCCCAAATACCCGTAGTATCTCCTGCCGGTCCGAAGCTGCTCATCAGTTGCCACTCCTTCAGGTTCTTTGACGAATAGAATTGTGCTTGCTTCTCTATCGGTAACACTACGGCCATCACCCACTTCTGCTGTGGTGCATACCAAAAAACTTTGGGGTCCCTGAAGTCTTTCTTACCAAGGTCAAGCACCGGGTTGGCATTATATTTTGTCCAGGTGCGTCCATCATCCAGGCTGTAAGCAATGTGCTGCGATTGATTCTTTCCTTCAATATGGGCCGTATAAATGGCAACCATCGGAATTTCTCCCGGTTGCTTTGCAAAACCGCTGCTGTTATTATGGTCCACTACACAACTTCCCGAAAATATCATAGTGTCCTTTTCTTCCGGTATGGCCAGTGGCAAATGTTGCCAGCGGACGAGGTCTTTACTTACTGCATGTCCCCAGCTCATATGTCCCCACCGGTTGCCAAATGGATTGAACTGGTAAAACAAATGATATTCTCCTTTATGATAAACGAGACCGTTAGGATCGTTCATCCAGTGAATGGCGGGTGTAAAATGAAACTGTGGACGAAAAGGTTCTTTGTAAAAAACTGGCTGTTGGGCAAATACCAGTTGACCGTAAACGAATGAGGTAATAAGAAGGAGTTTTTTCATGCAGCAGTATTTATTGGTACTAATAAAACCCGTATTCAACATTTTTCCAATGCCTGCAGAATATCATCCAGTATATCCTGCACATTTTCCAGTCCTACAGAAATGCGTATCAAACCAGGTGTGATGCCAACAGCCTGTCTTTCTTCTTCCGTTAGTTTTGAATGGGTGGTGGAAGCAGGATGAGATGCAATGCTGCGGCTGTCGCCCAGGTTATTTGTCATAGACAGCATTTGCAGCGCATTTAAAAACTTGCGGCCGCTTTCAATGCCGCCTTTCAATTCAAATGTTACAATGCCGCCACCATTGGTCATTTGCTTTCTGGCAATGGTATATTGCGGATGGGTTTCCAGGAAGGGATATTTTACAGCACTAATGGCCTTATGTCCCTGCAATTGCTGTGCGATGGCTAAAGCATTCACTGCATGCTTGTCCATGCGGATGAATAAGGTCTCTAAGCTTTTGGATAATACCCATGCATTAAAAGGGCTCATGGAGGGCCCGGTGTTCCGGATAAAAAGATAGAGGGGGTTGATGAGTTCTTTTTTTCCAACGATAACACCACCGAGGACCCTTCCCTGTCCGTCAATGAATTTAGTAGCGGAATGTAATACAAGGTCTGCTCCGAATGGAATGGGTTGCTGCACCGCGGGTGTGGCAAAACAATTATCCACCACAAAAAGAATATTATGCCGCTTACAGATAGCCGACACGAATTCAATATCAATAATATTCAGTCCGGGATTGGAAGGTGTTTCCACATACAGCATTTTGGTATTGGGTTTTACCAATGCTTCAATGGTCTCCGGTTTGTCCATATCAAAATAGGAATGGCCGATGCCCCATTTGGGTAAATACTTTGTAAGTATCGTATGGGTGGAACCGAAAACGGCTGATGCGGAAATGATATGATCTCCTTTGGATAAAAAGGTCATGAAGGTGGCAAACACTGCTGCCATACCGGTACCGGTAGCCACACCATCTTCTGCACCTTCCAGTGCTGCTATCTTAGTAATGAACTCATCTACTGATGGATTGGAAAAGCGGGAATAAATATTTACTTCTAAAGAGTCATCTGCAAATGCAGCAGCCATATCTTCTGCCGAATCGTAGGTGAAACTGCTGGTTAAAAAAAGTGGGGTGGAATGTTCTTTTTGCCCCGTCTGTTCTGTTTGAATACGGATCGCTTTTGTCTCTGGTCTTTGTTTGGCCATCAGGGAAAACGTTTACTGAGGTTGCAAAGATACATTTACAAATTGGTGGATATACCTTCTTAGTAATTTCATTTTTGTTTTGGTTTCAGCCTGATGATGATCCGCTGACCGGCATCTGTAATAGTAATGCGGCTTGTCTCGTAATCCCCGTGCTCGGTGGTGAGTACAAAAGGGGTGTTTTTAGCTGTTTGTATCCTGAACTCTCCTTTTTGCTTTGTCAGGGCTTCTTCTTCTCCGGAAACGACTGAAACAATGGCGCCGGGAACAGGTTTGCCGGTCTTTTCTGAAAGAACCGTTCCCTGAATTATCGTTCCCGCATAAGCAGGTTTGTTATTAAAGCTGCTGTTTACCAAAACAACCATTACCGCCAGCGACATTATAAATAACTTATTCATATATACTTAG
>JBEBIF010000533.1:0-2179 GCA_040080515.1 Chitinophagaceae bacterium
GCGATGCAGTGGATGAAGTTCTACAGCCCTATATCCATCATGATGCTGCCATATTTATTGATGAACTGAACACACATACAATAAAGGCAATGATTCATGAAATGGAACAGGCGGAGATTCATGCCGGAGTTTTCTATCATCCCGACCTGGAAGAATTGAAAAAAGCCTTTTATAAGAAGTTTACAATTGTAGTAGCAGCCGGAGGGTTGGTGCAGAATGAAAATAAAGAAATATTAATGATTTTCCGGCGTGGAAAATGGGATTTACCGAAAGGGAAATTAGACAAAGGAGAAAAACTGGAAGACTGTGCTATAAGAGAAGTGGAGGAAGAGACAGGGCTGCAAAAAGTAAAATTATTAACGCCGCTTACGATCACTTATCACACTTACCATGAAGGGGCAAGGTCTATCCTGAAAGAATCACATTGGTACACAATGCATGTAAACGGTGTGCAAACATTAGTGCCACAGACAGAAGAAGACATACATGAAATAAAATGGGTGAAACCTTCGGGCCTGCAGGAGTATATGGAGAACTCTTTCCCTTCTGTAATGGATGTGCTAAAACTGTTTACCGATAAATGATTTATTCCTTCCGGGGAATGACCACAACAGTCAGCCTGCTTACACAGACCAGTTTTTCTCTTTCGTCATATATCTTAATATCCCACACATGAGTAGTGGCACCAAGATGCAGTGGCGATACAATACCGGTTACAAATCCTTCCTTAACGCTGCGGATATGATTGGCATTTATCTCAAGGCCTACACAATAGAATTTAGAATGGTCAATCACCATAGCAGAAGCTGCACTGCCAATAGTTTCGGCCAGCACACAGGATGCACCGCCATGTAATAAACCATAAGGTTGTTTGGTGCGATGGTCAACAGGCATTGTTGCTTTCAGAAAATTTTCGCCCAATTCTGCCCATTCGATACCCAGGAATTCAATCATAGTATCTTTTCCAAGCTGCCCGAAATGTTCAAGGGACAAATCTTTATTGAACCAGATGGCCATCAGAATTATTTGGTAAGTGATTTGAAGACAACTTCCGGAAGAAAATGACTGGCATCACCATGATTCCGGATGATATCTCTTACGATCGTAGAAGCTACTGACGTATATTTGGGTTCACCGGTAAGAAAAACTGTCTCAATACTTCTGTCCAGGGTCCGGTTTGCATCTGCAATCGTTTTTTCGTATTCAAAATCGCTGACATAACGGATACCCCGCAGTATAAAATGTGCACCGATCTTCTGGCAAAAATCAATGGTCAGGCCTTCATATACTGCTCCTTCCACCCTGTCCTCATCTTTATAAATTTCCTTGATCCATTGGAGTCTTTGCTCATCAGAAAACATGGGAGCTTTCGAAGTATTCAATCCAATACCCACAACTATTTTATCAAACAGTGGTAATGCCCTGTTGATAATATCCACATGACCGAGTGTAAGGGGATCAAAAGTGCCGGGAAAAAGACAAATGCGGGGCATATTTAATTGTTTCTGTTTGCTAAAAGGTAGAGTACGGCCATTCTCACCGCCACACCATTTTCTACCTGTTGCAAGATAATGGATTGTTTACTGTCAGCCACATCGCTGTCTATTTCTACTCCCCGGTTTATCGGGCCCGGGTGCATGATGATAATTTCTTTATGAAGACTATCCAATACGTTTCTGTTGATACCATAAGCAAGGCTATACTCCCTTAACGATGAGAACAAAACCTGGTTCTGTCTTTCTAATTGAATCCGCAATACATTCGCTACATCACACCATTCTAATGTTTCTTTCAGGTTATAATTCACATTTACTCCCAATGCTTCACTGATATATTTTGGAATCAATGTGGGCGGACCACAAACGGTTACTTCAGCTCCCATTTTTTTCAGGAGATAAATATTACTCTGCGCTACCCGGCTGTGCAGGATGTCGCCGATAATGGCAACTTTTCTTCCTTCCAGTTTTCCGGTCTTTTCTTTGATGGAAAAAGCATCCAGCAATCCCTGTGTCGGATGTTCGTTGATACCATCTCCGGCATTAATGATAGCCGCAGGAATATGCTGAGCCAGGAAATGCGGCGCACCACTGGCACTATGCCGCATCACTACCATATCCACTTTCATGGATAATATATTGTTAACCGTATCGAGCAATGTTTCCCCTTTTGCCGCCGACGA
>JBEBIF010000534.1:0-2168 GCA_040080515.1 Chitinophagaceae bacterium
TTTATTTTTCCAATGTTTGTTTTTTCAAAAAACCGGGCGGCAGGGTGGGCCGCCCGGAGCGATTTGGTATTTTAGAGGTTCCTCAGGGTTATACTGTTTTTTACACGGCACAAAAATGCAGCCCCTTCCCAAACTTGCAATGTTTAAGGGGTGTATGATTCCATACCTTTTTTCAGGAGGCTGTTTTAGTCCTGAATCCAGGATTCCAGCCAGGAGGCAATTTTCCGGTCGTTGGCCAGTCTGGGCACCTTGTTCTGGCCACCAAGCTTGCCTTCACTTTTCATGTATTCCCGGAAGGCGTCGCGTCGTAAGGGCCTGATTTTCAGGGTCCGGAGGATATTTCCGGTGATCAGGTCATCGTAATAAATATTCTGCTTGCGCATGGCTGCGTCTACTTCCAAGGCAAATGCGTCCAAATCTTCGGGCGCATTGTCAAATTCAATAAACCACTCGTGATAAGGCAATCCAGATTCCTGAGGCGTTACCTGAGGTGCTACGGTGAACTCCACGATTCTAATCCCAGCGGCATTGGCCACAGGCAACAGGCTTTCTTCCACTTCCTTGCCAATGACATGCTCGCCAAAGGCAGAAATAAAATGTTTGGTCCGCCCGGTAACAACTAACCGGTACGGGTCAACAGAAAGAAACTTTACGGTATCTCCGAGATTGTATCCCCAAAGTCCTGCATTGCTACTAATAATAAGAGCATAGTTCTCTCCTGCTTTTACATCTTTCAATGACAATCTTGCCGGGTTCTCCTTAAAAATTTCCCCGGCTGGTACAAACTCAAAAAAGATACCACTATTTGTGTTCAGCAATAATCCTTCCGCTTGCTGTGAATCCTGGAAAGCAAAGAAACCTTCGCTGGCCGGAAACAATTCTATTGTATCAATTTTTCTGCCAACACTATCTAAGAGTTTCGATTTGTACGGTTCAAAGTTTACACCGCCCTGCACCATTACACTGAAGTTGGGAAACAACTCCCCTACTTTTTTTCCGCTTCTTTTTATCAACTCGTCAAAGTACATCTGCATCCACGGTGGTATGCCGCTGATGAGCGTCATATTCTGGTTGATGGTTTCCTCAACAATTTTACCCAACTTGGTTTCCCAATCATCCATGCAATTCGTTTCATACGAAGGCAACTGGTTGCTTCGAAGATATTTCGGCACATGGTGGTTTACAATACCACTCAATCTTCCGGTTGGAATGCCGCCTACTCTTTCCAATTCCGGTGAACCGGAAAGAAAAATAAGTTTACCATCTGCAAATTTTGTGTTTCCCGTTTCTGCCATATAACAAAGCAGGGCATTCCGGGCTGTATTAATATGATTAGGAATAGAGTCTCTGGTAATAGGGATATACTTGGTACCGCTGGTGGTTCCTGAAGTCTTGGCAAAATAGATGGGCTTGCCTTTCCAGAGTACATTGTGCCGGCCTTCTTTAATTTTATCTACCCAGGGCTTCATTTGCTCATAATCCCGGATAGGAATAGCTTGCCGGAACTCTTCGTATGTATTCACTTTGTCAAGCCCAGCCTCCTTGCCGATCTCGGTGATCCGGCCTGTTTTCAGCTGATTTTTCAGGATGTTTTCCTGGTCTGCCACGGCAGTCGCCATGCTTTTGCGAATACCTTTATATATATAAGAAGCAAACGGCCTGGCTAAGAAAGACTTGATTTTCATACTTTATGCTATAGGGAACCCAAAGGCGGCTACAAATATAACGGATAGCCTGCCAAAATGTGGGGCATTTAATCCCGAAAGCAATCGGGATAAATCTTTGATTCCCCGTTTGCCGGTACAATTTTTCCCCTTACCTTTGCCGTCCTAATTTTAATAGTATGATAGCTGTAATAAGAGTAGCCGGACAACAGTATAAAGTGGAAAAAGACCAGACTTTATACGTTCCCCGCCTGGAAGGCAAGGCCGGTGATAAGGTAGCCCTGGAAGTTCTATTGGCAGATGCTGATGGCAAACTTTCTACAGGTTCTTCCGTAAAAACAAAAGTAAAGGCAGAGATCGTTGACCAGGTAAAAGGGGATACTGTAATTGCTTACAAACAAAAAAGAAGAAAGGGTTTTCACAAAAAGAAAGGTCACAGAACTGCATACACAAAAATTAAAGTAACCAGCATCGCTTAATCAGTAGACTGATTAACCCATAAAC
>JBEBIF010000535.1:0-2154 GCA_040080515.1 Chitinophagaceae bacterium
TCCCTAAACTGGTTGATAAGTACTACAGCGGTTTGATTTCTTTCGCCTTCTTCGTTAATTTTATTCAGTGCGCTGGTCAGCTTTCTAACAGCGCGGTTTAACATCAATGCCCTGTCACCGATTTGTTCGGGACTTGATTCATACTCGCCCTTGCTATCTACGTCAATCATGGGCTTGTTAAGTTCGGCGGCTGGCATCAGTGCGGCAATTGAGTCTAGGATAACGAGGCCAGCTTCGTTGCTCTGTACAACGGCATCTAAGATGTCTACGGCCTGCTCGCCTACATCTGGTATTGCAATATGAAGCTTGCTTAGGTCTACCCCGATTGTCTCGGCCCAGTCCTTGTCAAAGGTACCTTCCACGTCAATGAACACTACGCGCTTTCCAAGTTTCTGTGCTTCAACTATCATATTAATAGCGAGAGTAGTTTTTCCTGCGCTCTCATTGGCTACAATCATCGTGACTTTTCCAAACGGTACACCACCACCAAGCTCAAGGTCAATCGCCAGTGAGCCTGTTGAAAGACGTGTTAGCTTTGGGTAAATAATTTTGTCGGCCTGAGAAATAACGGGCTTCCCGTATGTCTTGTTTAATCCTTTTAAAACATCATCGAGTGCGCTCATTTCTTTCCCTTTCTTGATTTCTGTTTTTTAAGCTTCGGAGTTTTAAGTCCGAGTACTTTACTTTTATAAAACTTTTTATCTATCTGTTTGAATGCCGCACCTATCTTATTGTCCTCGGCATACCCAGCATACGCTGTTGTTATCGCATCGGCTTCATCATCGTCCGATTTTCCTAGCTGTGTTCCAAACTTTCCGTTCACTGCATTGATTATACCACGCTTACCGCTTTTTGGCAAGAGGCCGATGTGCGCCCGTGCGCTGGTTGGCTGAATAAACCGTATGCGGTCTGTCGCTGTGAGTCCTCGGCCCGATGGTGTTGTCTCTATCACAAAGATAGCCATACCGCCCAACCTATTTAATATGCGTGTCGTGGCGTAGTTTCCGCTGTAATGCGTATCCTCAATCATTACTACGTTAGGGTCGAACTTCGCTACGATTTCTTTTATCTTTACACCTATGTAGATACACCGCTGAATCGTGTCCAGGTCTTTCGGCGGTGCAATCTTTCCGTGGATAGCTAGTCGCCCATCCTCGAATATTGCCCACCCTGTGCTGACAGTTGAAAGGTCTAGGCCAAGATATATCATTAGAACGGTATGTCCTCTGCCCGCTGACCCTCAATCGCTGGCCGCTGTGTTAGCGGTACGCCAGGTTCGGTGCTACCGAGTGATGTATGCTCGGCTTCTTTTAGTGCCTTCTCGATTCGGTCAATCTCAACCTCGTTCGATTTGGCCTTAATCATTTCTTCTGTGGTAAGCTCGCGGACTTTTGTGACCTGCTGGTACACCTTCCGCGTCTTTTGATTCTTTTGGCTCTGTACCTGCATGGCTACATAGTTGCCCATGATGGAGTCAATGTCCATTCTTTCGCCTGTCTTACCTTCTTGCCCACCCGCACCCAGGTAAAGCTGTGCAAGCTTATTCGGCTCGAACTCTCCCTCGGTGTTTTTAAAACAAAGATGAATGCTTGTTCTGGTTTTCACGGTATACCCCGCGAACTTTTTACTTTCCAGAACTTTAAAGGTAAAGCTAAACTGATAGCTGTTTAATTCTGTACGAATGGCTCGCTGGTCATTTTCATCTGTAGCACCGCGTAGCTTCTGCATAAGCTTCATCAAAACCTCATCTGTTGAAGTATTGAACTTATGCTCGGATTCAATCCATCGGACAACATCACGCTTTATGAGTCGGCCAAGAATCCAAATATCATCTGGTAGTTGCTCGAACTTTTTTACTTCACCTACGGTTACATCTAACATTATTTTAGCTCCTTTTTATTTGCAAAAAACTCCGCAAACATTTCTCTTGACCACCCACGTGCTACAGCAACTTCTTCTCGTGTTGGCGGGTACCGTCTTTCTTCTTGTATCTTTCTTCGGCTCCTTACAATACTTTCAAATGACGGAACTTTAAAAAAGTCATCCATCTTCATTGATTCTGTAATGCCGTAGAACGTTTGAAATAATCTTATGCACAGTTCTTTATCAGAATTTCTTGCTTCTTCAAAGTGCGATAGACAGTACTCTACCTGT
>JBEBIF010000536.1:0-2153 GCA_040080515.1 Chitinophagaceae bacterium
CGTGGCTTCAGGCCTGTGCCTTCTCCGATCTTTCGGCGAATGCGGTAACGGATATTCTGTCTTCTCTGTGATTTAACTTTTGGGTTCATCTCTTTCTATTTTTAGTTCCCTGATTCTGCCAGGGGCATCTTTGTTTAAAGTTTTAGGTTTAAGGTTTAAGGTTGTCGGATAACTTTCAACATTAAACTTTAAACATCAGACCGTTTATTTACCAGCCGCTTTACCAGCTTTCTTACGCACCACTTCACCAACATAACGTACACCCTTTCCTTTGTAAGGCTCCGGCTTACGCAGGCTCCGCAATTTGGCAGCTACCTGGCCGATCAGTTGCTTGTCAATACCTTCTAAAGTAATGATAGGGTTCTGCCCTTTTTCCTGTGCGGTTGCCACCTTCAATTCTTTAGGAATTTCAAAAATGATATTGTGTGAATATCCCAATGCAAGGTCAAGAACGTTTCCCTGGCTGGCAGCTTTAAAACCCACACCAATCAATTCCAGTTTCCTTTGGTATCCTTCTGTTACTCCTTTTACGAGGTTGGAAATTAAAGAACGGTACAAGCCGTGCATGGCACGATGACGGATCTGGTCGGTAGGACGGACAAAAGTTATCTGGCCATCTTTTACTTCTACGGTAATATCACGGTCAATAGGTTGCTTCAATTCTCCTTTGGGACCTTTTACAGTAACCACATTATCCTTACCCACAGAAATGGTAACACCATTGGGAGCAACTACCGGTTTTTTTCCTATACGAGACATAATTTCTTATTTTTCTTTTAGTTATTAATTACTGACCGGTCAGCTTAGTATAGTTTCAGCTTAATGTATCAGTAACGTATTCAATTAATAGATATAACACAACACTTCACCACCTACATTCTGTGCTTTTGCTTCTTTATCTGTCATCACCCCTTTTGAAGTGGACAGGATAGCAACACCCAAACCATTCTTCACCCGGCGAAATTCGGCAGGCCTGGAATACTGACGCAGACCCGGACGGCTGACACGTTCCATACTTTGGATAGCCGGCTGCTTGGTGGATGGATCATACTTCAGGGCGATCTTAATAACGCCTTGCTTATTATCATCCTCAAACTTGTACTTCAGGATATAACCCTGGTTGTACAGAATCTCTGTCATACGCTTCTTCAAATTTGAAGCAGGGATGTCAACCACACGGTGACCAGCCATTTGTGCGTTACGAATTCTGGTCAGGAAATCTGCTATAGGATCTGTTACCATATTTTTTGCCCTCCTACGTCCCGACGTTTATAGTCGGGATAATTGGATAGTTTAATTTTAAAATTTGTTTCTGTGCCAGGGGATGGCTTTCTTCACCATTACCATTGGCTATTGCTATTTTACCAGCTTGCTTTTTTCAATCCCGGGATCTTTCCATTCAGTGCCATATCTCTTACCATGATTCTGGAAAGGCCGAAATAACGGACATAACCTCTTGGACGACCGGTGATCTGGCAGCGGTTCTTTAAGCGAACCCTGGAAGAATTCCTCGGAAGTTCATCGAGAGCTTTCCAGTCGCCTGCTTTTTTCAGCTCTGCTCTTTTTACTGCATGCTGGGCAACCATCTTCTCTCTCTTTTTTTGCCTGGCTTTTATTGATGTTTTTGCCATAATATTTAAATTCCAGTTTTAAAATTCCAAATTCCAATTCGGCGTTTCCTTACCGGGATCTGGGATTTGCTTTTTTATTTAGTTATCACCTGTTTTTGTTGCATTCTTGAAAGGCATTCCCAGTTCCTTCAGCAATTCGTATGCTTCCTCATCTGAGTTAGCAGTGGTAACGAAGGTGATGTCCATACCGGTGATCTTATTCACCTTGTCAATATCGATCTCCGGGAAAATGATCTGCTCTGTTACACCCAGTGTATAGTTACCACGACCGTCAAATGCTTTTTCATTCACTCCTTTGAAGTCACGTACACGGGGCAAAGCGACTGCGATCAAACGATCCAGGAATTCATACATCTTTTCACCACGCAGCGTTACTCTTGCACCGATCGGCATGTTCTTACGCAGCTTGAAGTTAGAGATGTCCTTTTTAGACATCGTGGCCACTGCTTTCTGACCAGCGATAGTTGTCAGCTCATCCAAAGCTATATCAACTAATTTCTTGTCAGTAACGGCACCATTCAC
>JBEBIF010000107.1:0-9727 GCA_040080515.1 Chitinophagaceae bacterium
GATATACCCTGCAGGCAGAATGGTATTGGCGGTATTGGCTTTTTCAGGAATAATAAAAGAGATGATACCTGACTGTACCAATTGAAGGGTGGCGTCACTGATCTCCAGTTTGTCAAAGTCAAGCCATTTATTACTGCTTAAATAACTCCAGTGAATATGCTGAAGCGGTTTGGCCACAAGCGGATCAGAACTTCCTTCCATCAGCTGAAACAGGATGTTCACTGATTGTTCTGCTGCCAGGTTTTCCAGCCCGATATAAAATTCTCCGGTATGATATAACGTGCCTGTTGTGTCAGCATGGGTAAATTGCGGCAGAAGAAACTGGTTTTCATCAAAGCCTGAATAGTAAGCATGTTGTTCCCCTTCCCCAAATGGACAAATATGGAAGAATTGTATACCCCTGTTCTCAAATGATGTTTTATCGCTTTCACTTAGTGTATGTATAGTATAAGCGGTATAACTTAGGTATAAAGATTGCATCACCGGGGTGTAAGGCTCTGTTGGCTCGGAAGGGACCCCTGTAGGTGCTGTCTTGGATTGGTCGATCAGGTATTTTGTCAGAGTGGTCAGGTACGATTTATGTCCGAAGTCGTTCTTGAGTACTAATCTTAAAAAGCCTGAGTTCGTCTTACTATTATTTGGAATGTATTCGTTTGAATAATCCACAGTGGCTACTGCCGGAACTGATTGAGGTGAAAAGACCGTCAGCTTTGGATAGGTATAATAAAAGATATCAACCTCGTTAGCAATAGTATTATCCTCTGTATACCCTTTCCAATTCCCACCTGAAAGAAAATTCACTTTTACTTTAGGATAATAATCAGGATCTGGCCCAAAATCAATATATGCTGAATAAGGTGGCAGCCCTGCCCACTCAATATTCAGCTTGACCGCTGCATTCTTCTTAGAGAAGATCTCCTTGCTGCCAATAACGAATGTGGCATCCTTTTTTGGAATGGCCCCAAATGGCATAAAGGGCTTTGAAGGATCAATATTCCCGAAATCATTTGACAGCAGTAATTGCTTCACACCGGTTTGTATATAGCCCAGCATACTTCCTACCTCTACTTTTATCTCTGTGCTTGCAATACTGACTCCTTTGATATCCTCATACTGGTAGGCATTGAGTTCATCATTTATAAGAAGCACTTTCAGCAATGGCACTGCCACACCATAGGTTCCGCCATGTACTTCCGCATTGTAGTTCGTAATGGCAGGAGCTTTGCCATGCAGGTTGATGGTGAATTCTGCACAGGCAACCGCATTCTCCGACATGGTACCGGCTGCAATAGCTGACAATGCCGTGGTAGCATCTGCAGCGATCTTCAACCATCCTTTTTCCGTTGTGAGATAACATTCGATCGCTTTGTTATACAATTTGTAGTTATCTGCTCCTGCATCCAGCCGTATCCTGATCACCCGTTCTCCTTCCGCAAGCGCTAAATAATGGGATGCCATCGCAAAACCAATTTGTGCCGGGGGCATGGCGATATCCGTTAGTTCTCCGTCTGTAACTCTCCTGCTTCCATAAGGATGCCATTCCTGGTTAGGAGATTTCAGTTTTGCTCCCAGCCCATCCTCACTGTTAGCAACCGGTGAGGCGAACAGCCTGCCACTGTTATTAATGATGATGCTGGCAGGGTTATCTGTCTGGTGGTGATCATCCTTTCCGGTAAGGCTGCCTTTATAAACTGATTTCAGCGCCACCACCTTGGCTTTGTTGAAAGTGGTTTCTTTGTCCAATGCATAAAGTACTTCTTTGCCAACACTGTCCTTTCCGGCTTTGAGTTCTGTTGCCTGTGTCAATGCGTACTGATTCACCGGCTTGGCGAGTTCCACCAGGATATGTGCATGATTGGGCTCTGCATCTTTTGGTTTCAGCCGCAATACTTCTTTATAATAAAAATCAAGGTGCCGCTTTGTCAGCGTATTCAAATGCGACTGTGAAAAACGGAACAGTTTTAAAAAGGAAAGGAATAACGCATAATGCGGCGGATGCATGTTCCAGTTCCCCAACGTTACCAGTAATGTTTTTTCCGCATCCTGTACGATACGGGTGTACACCTGCAGGTACTGGTCGAAGATGGAAGAAAAGAGATTGTGATTCACCGCATGATTGATACGGCGGTACACATCGGGCAACCAGGTAGCGGGACCGAACACACTGATATCAGGAGATTGTGCTACTTTTTTGGCATAGGTCTTCCAGTCGGGGTCGCTGGTATTCCACCAGTTACTGCTGAGACCATCTCCCCATACTATTACATCTGCACTTTCTACCTGGCGGTTCAGTACTTTCCATCCTGTCATCACTGAACTGTCGAGGTAATCTTCGGAAAGGTCGGCCACATTATTATCATCCACACCATCTACAGAAAAATAATAGGATAGCAACCGGTGAAGGGCCGGAGCCAGTTTTGTTTGTACCAGGTTCAGCAGGTTGGTCTTGAAAACAAAGTCTGATACACCGTCAATACTTTTATCAGGAAGTTTTTGCAGGTACAGGTCCAGCGACTTTGATAACGTAAGCACCGAGGAAAACAATTCGTTGAGTTTTTGTTTTATCAGCGGAAGATTCACCGCATTATCATTATCCCTGATAAAATCAAAGCGTTGCTTTACTGACTGGCGGTACACCTCCACATCCTGCACGGCGATAGACCCGAGGATAGCTGAGATATCTGTTGAAAAGAAAACATTCCAATCACCACTAAGTGTTCCGTTGTTGTCATAATAGTTGACATAACGGGAAAACTCTTCTGCGAAAAAGATCCAGTCTGCATAGTCCCGTTCATCCACAGCAATATAACCAGGGTTCAGCCCTGCCAGTAACCGTTGTTGCTGGTTGATACCGCTCCGTTGCAAAGGATTTTTATCGCAGCAATCAGACATAATGTATTATAAGGGTGATTGGTTAGTAGTAATAAGGTTTAGTTCTGTTCCTTCATTTATATAATAAGGGAAGACAAAGTTGAATCGTGAGTTAGTAGCCCTGACGATGTACTCAATTTCAATCAGTATCTCTCCTTCCAGCTGGTTCGTGTCATTTAATTCGATCTTCGTCACATCTATCCGTGGTTCGAAATAGAGGATGGCAGTCTGTATCTTATCTTTCATCAGCGTCTTTGTAGTGGTGTTCAGTGATTCAAACACCAGCTCTTCCATATTACAGCCGTACTTGGGCTGCATCAACCGCTCCCCTGTTGCCGTAGTAAGCAGAATGTGAAGACTTCTTTCGATGTCGGTCTCTTTTTCCGTCATCTCCACTCCCTGCAATTCTTTTCTGAAAGCAGGTGGAAAACTCCAGCCTCTTCCCAGGAAATCATCGTTCTTAAATTCTTTTGCCATAACTTTTTTTTATCCTCCAATAATTACTGTCGGACATCCAAGTGTGATAGTACCACCATGCGCTGTACTGTCGCCCTGTCTTGCTGCCGGTTGTCCGTTGATAAACACGGTTCCCGAACCCTTAATAATAGTATCCGGCGGACCGGTACAGGTAAGCATATCTCCTACTTTTGCCGCTGGTTGTCCTGCTATCAGTACAGTAGCTGCGCCGGGTGGAATAATGGGCCCTCCAACATGGGGCACCGTACCGGTAACCAACGGACAGGTATGCATATCTCCTACTCTTGCTGCTAAAGGCATACGTTGTTTTTTAATTAAGCATTAATGTTGATCCTTTTACTGTGGTGGTGGCACCGGATGATAACTCTGCTCCGCCACCTCCTTCGATCTTTGCCTGGCCACTTCCTTTCACATTCATATTTACTCCTTCGGCTTTGATATCGCCTGTGGCTTTCAGAATAATGTCTTTTATACTTTCGATCTTTATTCCGTCTTTATCCATCGTTATTTTATTTCCGTTCTGATCTTCCAGGTGTATTTTTTTATCTTCTTCTGTTATTAGTATTTTATTGCCCCCCGGTGTTTCTATATTGATACTTTTCTTGTCATCGTTAAAGATCATTTTCATCTCACTGCGGCTAACGTATCCTTTTTCATGGTTATCATCAGATGCTGTTAACGGTGCCGGTTTGGCACTGCTGTTTACCATACCGAGTACAATACCATGTCTCGGATCGTTGTTGATGAATCCCACTATCACTTCGTCTTCTATCTCTGGCCGGAAGAATGTCCCTCTTTTTTCACCGGCATCTAATGTGGACACACGGCACCATACTCCTTCATCTTCTTTATGTATAACAGGTATGCGCACCATGATGCGGTCTTCTCCATCGGGATCGTTCTCCAGCTGTGTTACAATTCCGATCTGTAATCCCTGTATCGCTGGTAATAAAGCTCCTGCCATTGGCTGCTGGACATTGTACGTTTGTGCAAACCATTCAGGGTTGATACCAAACTGGAATACGGTTTCCCAGGTACCTTTTTCTAATTGCTGGCGGGTTCCCGTTATGAATAATTTTCCCTGGAAACGTTCGCCTACGCCGTTCAACTGTATCAGTTCACCGGGAATTACTTTTGCTGTTCCATCAGTCGTTACCCTTCCTCTTATCTTGGCCAGTTTGTCCTTCATCATTTTGGCATTTACCCATGCCTGCAGTTCTGGTTCATCCATTTGTCCGCTGTGAAAGAGGTTAAACTCATCACCACCAGCGACACCTGCCAGTGTATCCGGCGAAAGGTTTCCTGCTTCGGGCACACCGGGATCTTCTGCTTCTACCGAATCCAGCAGTTCCTGGTCGGTATATCTCCAGGTGCTTCCTTTTACTTTCTTGTATTGAAGACGGGCATCTATCTCTGCATCGAGATCGTGTATGGTGGCGCCATACTGAATGGTCAGCTTTGCTTCTCCTGAAAAGACGGGTTTTGTCAGTTTCACTTTGCCATTGTCTGTAACACATAACAGCCCGTTCGCATCTGCCCGGCATAAGATAAAATCCCAGTCGCTGCTGTTGTACTGCACTAAATGCTTGTGTGTAACGGTGGTGGCTGCCACTTCTTTATCCAATCCATATACATCAATGATCTCTTCCATCACGTCACTATCCTTGGTCTCTTTAAAATACTTGCTCTTGCAGGCTGTTGTCATTTTAACGGCCTTGTCCTTGCATTCGATGACGAGCACAGAAGTTTTCTTTCTCACTTTTATTCCATGGCGGATGACGATGCCCTTGAACACTGTTTCTTCATTACTGCGGTATCCCATTTTTATTTCTACTTCCTTTCCCGGTTCAAACTCGGCTTTGTTGCTGATCTCAAAGGTTTCTTTAGAAGCTTCGCCGTCGAGCATGATGATAGTGGCGGAAGCAATGCGGTTGATCTCCCGGTTCACCACTATTGACAGGACATGATATTCCTTCGATACTTCTGTACCGCCAGAAAGGATGGTGAACGTGGCAACCGATTTGGGTTCATCCGATGGTATTTCTCTTTCATTTGCCATACAGCAGGTGCACTTAATTATTTATTTTACTTATTGGTGGAAAAAACACTTCATCGCCCGGTTTCAGTTTCCGGAAATTATGCAGCTTGTTGATCGCTGCCACCTGTATATAATATTTTGAGTCACCATAAATGCGGTAACATAATAACGGTAAGGTATCGCCGTTGGCCAGTTTCCGATAGTGTGTTAAGTCAGGAGATTTCAGATTGTCTTTTGCGATCCGTAATCCTTCTTCCACACTTCCTTTAAAGGAAGCCTTGCAGATGGCCCGTATGGGTGTTCCGTCTGCATTGAATAATTTGTAGGCG
Organism: Chitinophagaceae bacterium; assembly: GCA_040080515.1. Classification (GTDB taxonomy): domain Bacteria; phylum Bacteroidota; class Bacteroidia; order Chitinophagales; family Chitinophagaceae; genus JJ008. The sequence goes on from JBEBIF010000107.1 coordinate 5,716, forward strand.
ATATTCAACGACGTACATCTTCCTTTGAACAGCATGGTGCCCCAGCCTAATTTAAAATGCCTGGGTTCATGCGAGGTACTATCCACCCCGGTAAGCATCTCTTTGAGGTTATGTACTTTTTCAAACACCCCGTCCTTATTATACGACTGCCCGTCAATAATGCCGGAGCTATCGAATAAGAATTCAAAGGATATTTCTTCGGGTCCTTTTAAGGTGAACTTCTTCTGGCTGCCGCTGGTACCCTGTCCCTGCCCGTCTTTGAATTCCACTTTATAATCGAGGGCATAGGTTTCCGGATTGATCATTACTTCAAACACATCATACGGTTTAGCTGCTTTATGACCTGCATCCATATCCGGATGGGTGTAGGCCATGATCTTCATTTTTTCCAGTTTGCCGTCTTCTGCCATTACCGTTCTTTTTTATTTTTAATAATGTCTGCTATTTCATCCACGCATTGCGCAATGATGGCGTCTTTTTCATCATCTGCCTTATCGCCTTCGGGGGCGGGTGCGCCTGATGCTTTTCCGCCCTGCGGCTGATTCACGGTAACCCGGATGTGCAATTCTTTAAGTTCTAAAGCCATCTTTTTACGTTTTACTTATTGGCATCTTTATCGCCATCATACACGGTGAAGTAGGTATAGCTCAGTTCGAGTGTTTCCACTACTATGGAATTTTCCTGTGCATTGAAGTCGCTTACACTCCATTTTCTCGGCCAGGCCTTTCGTATATGCCAGGTCTTGATACCGGTATGCTTTTCATTCAGCAAAGTGATATAGATGTCGGCAGGTGTAAACTCCCTGTTCTGAAAAGCTTTGAGGCACCATTTGATCACTGCGGAATCGGTAAGCATTCCTCTTTTTAATGACAGGTCGGGATATTTGGTGCGCACAGGAAGTTTATGTTCAAAGCGGTTCTCTCCACCTTCTTTGAATGATTCGGTGTCGTACTCCACGTTCAATCCTCCCACGGATTGAAAACGGATGTCGTTATCATTCCCGATACCACTGAACTCCACTTTAAAATGAAATCCAACTGGTGGATAATACCCGCCTGCTGCCGGTGTAGCCATACACGTTGCTATTTAAGATCAGATTACAATGCTCAGTCCTTCGTGTGCCAGTTCGATCGTTTCGATAGCTACCTCATTACCGTCTGCTTTCAGGTCGCTGGCCTGTACTTTTACCGGGAATGCCTGGTTGGCTTTCCAGGTCATAACGGGTGCATGTGCTTCGTTGAGCAGGCTGATAATAATATCCCTGCGTCTTACTTTGGTAAGGCTGATCTCATTCACCCATAGGAAGAAGGCAGAGTCACCGGCCATGGTTCCCCGTTTGAGAGTAATGTTGCTGAACTTGTGCATGCCGGGTTGTTTGATCTTTGAATACTCAAAGCTGGAGCCTTCTCTGTATTCAATTGCTTCTACCTGTATATCAAGTCCGGTTACTTCGGTAAAGCCGATACGTTCGCCGCCCCATTGTACCTGGAAGTGAAATTTGGGAAGTGGGTATGTTGCCATGATTATATTTTTTTATGTTGTTGTTAATGATTTGTATTAATTCCTGTTAGTTACTTATCAGCTCTCGGCCATTTTGTGAGAGAAGCGAAGTATGATAAATTCTGCGGGGCGAACTACGGCCATTCCGATCTCCACGATCATACGTCCTTCCAGGATGTCCAGCGCCGTCATGGTCTTACCGAGGCCTACTGCCACATAAAAAGCATGTTCTGTTTTTGCTCCCTGCAATGCGCCTTGTCTCCACAAGGTGGTAAGGAAGTTTTCGATCATGCCCTGCACTTTTACCCAGGTATTGGCATCATTGGGTTCAAACACAAATGGCTCTGTTGCTTTTTTGCTGGACTCTTCTACCATGTTGAAGAAGCGGCGGACACTGATGTATCTCCATTCATTATCATTACCAGCCAGTGTACGGGCACCCCACACAATGGCATTGCCTCTTCCGGTGAACGTGCGGATGGCATTGATGGATTTTCCTGCCACGGCATCCACGTTCAGGTTGGCCTGCTGATCTGCAGTGATCTGTACTGACGGACCCGATACGGAAGACAGGCTTTCATTGGCCGGTGCTTTCCATACGCCGCGGGCATTATCCACCCGTGCATATACTCCTGCAATAGCGCCACTGGGCGGAACCTTGCTGAGTTGTTTTTTAATATTCTTTACAATGTTGCTGATGATGGGATGCTTTTCATACAACTGGTCCTGTGCTGCTTTCTGGTATGTTTTGGAAGAGGCCAGTATGGTGTCTGCAAATGCGGCTATCATATCAAAAGCTGTTTGCAGGTCCAGCGCTATCATTTTTGCAATGGCAGGTTCATTGGCGGGCAGGGTAGAATCACCATAATCTTTATTAGGATTCGGTGCCACGAATGCAGTAGCCAAGCCCAGCCAGGCGGGATCGATGGCGGGATAGAGGCCATTAACCACTAATGCAGTGTCAGCAAGTGTCGTTAACACCCGTGCATCATCGTTATGATCTGCTGCGATGAGGCTTAGTGCGGCGCCTCTCCATAATGAATTGGAAGTGGCATACGAGTTCACATCATTCAGCAGGTTGCCGGCCAGCAGTTGTGTTTTTAATTTTTGGAATTCAAGAAGTGACAGGCGGCAAAAGTTCATCAGTGCCTGGTGAGCAGTGCGGGCTGCTGCTGATGCGGCTGCATCATCCACTTTTTGTTTCAGTTCCCGGAACTTGTCTTTCATTGTGGGTGCAGCAATGGCGGCCACATTCAGATTTCCGTTAGTACCATCTGCTTTTTTAATAGCATCAACGATGGCAGTTACTTTTGCTATTTCTCCTATAGCGGCGTCTGTATCTGTTACCAGTTTATTCAGCGCTGCATCTGCTGTGATCACCGCCAGGTTAAAAGCAGGCCCGCCGCCGCTGGGTGTTACGGCACCTTTAAAGGTTGAAAAATCGATCTCTCTCGGATAAGATGTATGTATCCAGGGCGAGTAGATGGCCCCGTACTTCAGGTCATTGATACCAATGTTGTTCCTGAAGTTAGTAACAGCTGTGGTCTGTCCGCCAGTAACGTTCTCTTTCAGATCAAACAGTCCTACCCTGTCCTGCAGTTTGGAACATTGTGCCAATGCCATTTGTTGCAGGGAGTAAAATGCGGGATCATCCGAGCCGTTTATGATCATGTTACAGGCATCGGGAAATAAAATGATGGTAGGCTCATCTGCTTTTTCCAGTGTTTTCACTCCACCTCTTAAACCGGTTCCGGCCACTTCATCACCGGCTATTGGCGCTGTACCAAACTTTCCTACGGATACTATATAACAATCGCCGCCGCCGTTATCATAGAATAACCGCAGGCTGTCGTACATGAAATACCGTTCGGTATTAGCGATCGTTACTTCTGTTACGGCATAGTTATTATTGTTATCCGCTTTTACAGCATAGGCAGCAGGCGTTTTATCACCTCCGTAATAATCCACAAACTCCAGTAAAGAACTGATGCGTGTAGGTTTGTTGGTAAGACTCTCACCGTTTTTCTCTGCTTTTTCTGTGTAACCGATAAAAGCAGGTATTGCTGTTTCTACCTGTGCTACGGAAGGCGGTAGTTTGGGAATTTCTTCCACAAATACGCCGGGGGTTTTGTAACTGGTTGCCATATTTGTAAATTTTAAAGTTTAATAATTAAGGTTTATTATACATGAGGTTTATTGTACAGAAATAATCTTTCCCCGGATCTGTGCGGCTGAGCATACCGGAGAGGTTGGGATCGGGATTGGGTGCGATGGGGTCTTCATCAACGGCGGGATTAAGCAGCGTTATACTAAATTTCCAGGGTGTTTCGAGTAAGGGGATCGGTTTGTTGGAGGTAAAATAATTTTTATCTCCGGGGCCGGCGGGTGTGGGGACGAAGGTGAAGCCGCCTGCACCATTGATAACGGATACGCCATGCCGGGGTGTTACATATTTCCAGTAGGCCAGCCGGTTAGGAAAGCGGATCTTGTACTTCAGCCATTCGGGAATGCC
>JBEBIF010000108.1:0-9721 GCA_040080515.1 Chitinophagaceae bacterium
TTGTGCATCATTAAAATAGGCCGGAACAGTGATCACCGCTTTGGTAACCGGTGTTTTTAAAATATGCTCTGCCCTGCCCTTTAATTCTTTGAGTATGAAAGATGATAATTCCACTGGTGAATAAAAAATGGAGCCGGCCTGAACTTTCACGAGACTTTCTGTATTGTCGTCAATTACTTTATAGGTAAAATAGGAAGCATGGTCTTTTACATCAGAGTAAGATTTTCCCATCAGCCGCTTTACAGAGAATATGGTGTTCTGTGGTTCTGTTACCAGGAATTCTTTTGCGGTATCACCCACCGTTACGAGTCCGCCATCTCCAAAATGCAAAACAGACGGAACCAGTGCCGCACCATCATGCTCTTTTAATACTACCGGCTGTTTAGACTCGGGATGTATGATCGCCACCAGGCTGTTGGTGGTGCCCAGGTCAATACCAACGATCATATCCTGCTGCTGCAGGCTTCCTGTTGCTATATTAATTCCAATCTTCGCCATGATACTGATTATATTATTTCAAATGTATGCGATTCAAAAAATGATTCCGGATAAAAAGATTGTGTCGTTTCCGGGTCATCAAGTACGGATTCAACAGTTGCTTCTGGTAAATTTCTCTCCTGCTTTACAAAAAACAAATTATACCCCTGTTTGTTGGCTCCCACCAATTTATATCCTTTTGCCATCCCAAGTTTTTATGGCAGCAACAGATGCGCCATTATACTCTCTGTCAGCCGAATGATGATTTTGCTGGCCATAAGGCACCACCAGGCTTTTATAACCAAATTCAACTTTCGCCTCAATTAGCACCACTTCCGGCTGGATGGATTCGATAGCTTTCCATATCCAGTAATCATTGCCATCAATATCTATTGAAAGCAAGCCTACATTATTTTTATACACGGCATCCGTTATAAGCTGATTTACATTACCTGTCGTTACTTCTGCTTCTGTAAAACGGATAGAGGCTCCCTGTTTTATTTTATCCTTGTAAAAACATTTTCCTACTGACAGTTGTTTTGGGTCTTTATCAATAAAAATACCCTGCCAGCCAAAATGAACGGCCAGGTTGGCGCAATTACTTTTGATACAATCCCCGGAACCAATGTCAACAAATGTTTTTGGAACATCCTTTAACTGACTAATGAGGTAGGCTAAAATTCCATCCTCGCCGTGATAAGTGAATACATTAAAAGATGTATCGGCCAACTTTATACCCGTTTTCCCCTGGAATTGGTTCACCCAGTTTTCCAATTCATTTTTTCGGACAGCAGCTACTTGCCGCCTGTATATCCAATGGCCAAAATATTTTTTTATGAACTGCTTCACTGATTGCATAAGATGGGCAAAAGTCGTTCTTAAATGGCGGAAAAAAAAGTCTGTGGCTTCCCTCCATTTCTATTTTCCGGAAAATTTCCTGCTTCTTATTTATGTGACTGACCTTCTGCTGCCTGCAATTTTTACTATCTTCATTCCTGTTTATGCCAACTGCATCCAAAAAAGTCCGGAAGAAACTGCAAGCAATAGCCCTTGGCTTGTTTGGCGGCATTTTACTTTGTGAAATCATTCTCCGTATATATAACCCAATCCCTTCCGCGGTAAAAAGCGGAAAATTAGTACTACCGGCAAATCAGCATAAAGTATTTACAAATAACTGGATCAGCAAGCTGGATAAGAAGATCATCTATTCAAAAAACTCGCTGGGGTTTCGGGGCCCGGAATTACCAACCTCTGACACAAAACGTATTTCAATAATCACAGTAGGCGGCAGCACCACTGAGTGTAAATATCTCTCTGATAGCTGCACCTGGCCCGCCCGGTTGTATGAAAAACTACACAAGGAAAATCCGGCCGTATGGCTCAACAATGCTGGGGTTGATGGCCATACCACCTTCGGGCATTTGATGCTGCTAAACGATTATATTTTAAAGATCAAACCCAGTTATATCATCCTGATGACAGGCGTAAACGATGTGGAGCTGGACCAGCCCGATGAGTTTGACCGGATGACCGAAAAGAAAATAAACACCGGCTCTGTAAAACTCTTTTTGAAATCGCTGGTAAATCATACAGAACTGGGTCGTTCCTTCATTAATTACTACCAGCTCCGGGTATCTTACAAAAAAGGATTGGTTCACCGGGAAATTGACATTGAAAAATTGGTTGATAACCCTTTGCCTGATTCTGTCATAACAAAGAAGCTACGCTATCAAACGTCTTATCTCACCGCCTACCGGCAACGAATTGACAGTTTCATCAATACCTGCCTCCGGAATGATATAACCCCCATTCTTGTTACCCAGCCTTCTTTGTATGGATCTTATACGGATCCTGTCACCCATATAGCTGTCGGAAATAAATGGTTTGCCAAAGACCCCAATGGAGAAAACTGTCTGCTGATGGAGAAGGTACTTGAATCGTACAACGATGTGCTGCGTTCTTTTAGCGATAAGACCCCTGTGATCGATCTTGCCGGCCTGCTGCCAAAGAATTCTTCGTATTTCTATGACTTTACACATGCCACCAATGCCGGTGCTGAAAAATTGGCAGTATTATTATTTATGGAGCTACGAAAATTTATTTATGATAGCCCTAAAAAATAGTCAACACTTAATTGCCTTAAACTGATCCATGCTATTCAACTCTTTTGATTTCCTGGTCTTCTTCGCCATAGTGTTCCCGCTATTTTATTTTCTGCCGGGTCAATACAGGAAAGTACTTCTGTTTATTTCGAGTTGTGTATTCTATATGTGGTTCATCCCCTATTACATTTTCATTTTGTTTATAACAATACTGATTGACTATTTTGCTGCCATCCGGATAGAAGACGGAAAAACAGCAAAGACCAAAAAGAACATGCTGCTGCTTGGAATAGTGAACACCTGCCTGGTGCTTTTCGTTTTTAAGTACTATAATTTTTTTATCGATTCCTTCAATTTCCTGGGATTAACCCACATACCTCATTGGGAGATCATTCTGCCGGTGGGGCTGTCTTTCCATGTGTTTCAAAGCCTGAGCTATGTGGTGGAGGTGTACAGGGGGAATATCAAAGCAGAACGAAACCTGCTCAACTACGCCAACTATGTAATGCTATTCCCTCAATTAGTGGCGGGGCCTATTGAGCGGGCACAGAACCTGCTGCCCCAGCTCCGCAACTGTGATCAAAAGATCACTTACCAGGATTTTCTCACCGGGTTCACCCGTTTCTTCTGGGGGCTTTTCAAGAAACTGGTGGTGGCGGATACCATAGGCTCGTTTGTTGACGGCATCTACAGCACTCACAGCGATCAAACAGGTGGCCTCTTACTGTTAGCCACTGTATTTTTTGCGATACAGATATATTGTGACTTTTCCGGTTATTCGGACATGGCCATTGGTGTGGCCCGGATGATGGGGTTCCGGTTCAAAGAAAACTTCAACCTGCCTTACTTCGCCACCAGCATTACTGCTTTCTGGCGGCGATGGCATATCTCCCTTTCCACCTGGCTGAGGGATTATCTCTACATTCCCTTTGGTGGTAACCGCAAGGGGAAATGGGCCACCTACAAGAACCTGATGCTTACGATGCTGATCGGTGGTTTATGGCACGGTGCCTCCTGGAATTTTATTATCTGGGGCGGGCTTCATGGTGTTTACCTGTCAGTTGAAAAAGCCTTGTCATTGGGTAAACGCAAGGCTTCAAACATCCTCTCCAGGCTATCCGGCTGGCTGCTTACTTTTACACTCGTTTGTTTTGCCTGGATCTTTTTCCGGGCTGTGGGACTTCAACAAGCCACTGATATTATAACAAGTATCTTCACCGATACTTCAATAAACAATTTCCGGTCCATAGATAAGATGGTGATCGCTCCTATCTTAAATGGAATTGTTTTGCTGATCATTATTGAATGGCTGATCATCCGAAAATTTTCTTTCGATGCGATTTTTGAAACAAAATACGGCGACACCCTCCTTGCGGGCTTCAGCACTTTTCTGTTGCTATACGTCTTCCTTTTTGGCAATTCCAACAATAACCAGTTTATCTACTTCCAGTTTTAACCAGCTTATACATAATAAATAAAAAAGCTGCTTGTGGGTAACAAGCAGCTTTTCTGTATGTGATCGTAAACTCTTTTAGCGCATCAGGTACATTTTACCGTATCCCTTATTAAAATATTTATCGGTATTATCATTAGCCGATTTGTATTTATCCAGCGATTTACCGTTCAGGTTTGTCACCACACGATACAAGTATATACCGTTGGCCAATTTAGAGCCATACTGGTCGGTTCCATCCCATTTGAATTCGGTGATGTTGCGGCCAATATGCAATGCTCCCAACTCATCCTTGGTTATCTCCCGTACAATTCTACCGGTAATGGTCATGATCTCGATCTTGATATTCTGCGGCACTTCATTTCCGGTGATGGTAAATACAAATGCTGTAGAAGTGGTGAACGGATTGGGATAGTTCAGCATATTAGAGATCATCGGCTTATTGATCACTTCAAACAGCACCCGGTACTCAATGGCACCTGCGGCATTATCACTTTTATCTTTACCGGTCACGATCATTTCATAAAAACCATCCTGTGTAAACAAGGGTTTGAAATTGATGGAGGCGGTATTATCGTTATTTGGCGCCTGCCCTGCCGGTAAAAACTGAACCGTATCATTACTACTGAAGTAAAACCGGCGCAGGGTTCCGTTCGGGTAACGAACGTGTAAAGTAAGTAATGCCGTGTCATCCAATACCAGCCACCTGGCTTCATCTTTCAGTTTGATCATTATATCCGGCTTGGCGGAAACGATATCCCTGTTCAGGATATGAACGCCATCAAATGTTACATCAAGTAATGGGTTCAGGCTATCTGGCTTCACATACAAGTTGCGGTAGGCAAAATTGTTGAAGTGATATTGCTCCAGCTGATCATTATCGGGGTTGGCTTCCAAATACACCGTGTTCATACCAGGTATGGTGGTTGTATTTATCAGTGCTCCTAAATGTACGGTATCGTTTGGCGCCGATATAGCAGTAAGCAACGGCTTTTTCCGTGGTATCGGTATAATATGCGGCACATTATTCCTGTCGGTGATCACCATTTTCACTTTAAGGCTGTCAAACGGGGTCTGGCTTACATTCTTAAATGCCACCTTGTATTCTGTCGGCTCTCCCACTTCAACAGTGTCTTTCACTTTCAGGTAGATATTTGGTGCAATGGCACCTTCCGGTACGGGGTCATACGTTATTCTCCAGTACTTCAACTGGTAAGGCGTATAATTCGTATTATCTGCCGTTCGCAGTTTTATTTTTACATATGGAAATTCTGCCGGATCAATTGAAGACACGTCAACATTTTGCTGCGAAGGTGTCAATCCGGCATACAGGGTTTGTTCTGTTTTATCGTTTCGCACACCGATCAGGTCCACCGTGATAGTATCTCCGATTGGATCACCTGCTCCTCTCCAAATCAGTTGCTTCCAGCCTTTAGAAGGACCAAATACAGGTGATGTCATATAACCAACGGTGTCGGTCGTATTCAATGTAACAGATAGTGTAGGGTTATCAACAGAGTCACGGCCCACTAACCATTGTGGCGTGAATGACGGATCATTCTTTTTATATACCAGCACCCACGGCCTTGCTTTATAGAAGGAGTCGATACCGCTGAAACCTGCATTTTTAAGATAATGATATAAAGAATTTCCGGCTCCCCAGTACTGTTCATCTGCTCTCCAGTCTTCTGCCCATGCCCTTGGGAAATTAAATGCATTGATCAGTGTAAAGTTTCGTACCACTACATAATGGCCATTCGGTACCACATTGTCCATAAAGTTCATCATCTTATGACGGCTGGCTGTATCGGTATACCGGTATTCAAAATTGAAATATCTCGGTTCATCAAAACAGTTATTATCTGTACTTCCATATAATCCCTGGCCAAAGTCGGTGGGATAGTTGTTTGCTACTACCCGCTGATTTTGCCACGCCTTGAAAGAGTTCGGGTCAATCACGTTAAATACTAAAGAAGAGAACCAGCACACCAGTCGGATTGATGGTACCCCATTTAGAGATACAGACAAAGAAGTAGGTGTGACGGCGCCACTGGTTATCCAGGTACCCATTTGAACAAAGAGGTTTTGTCCTACCGGGTTATATTTCCACCTGCGGCTTGTAGAATCATAATACATTCTTTCTGTTGACGATTTGGTATGCTGGAAGAAGTCAGACTGGTTATATCCCACATCATTACTTCCCAACGCTGCCGGGGAGAGATACACAAAGCTTGATTTATTCCATACCGGCGGTCCGCTTACAGGAGCCGGGGATACCCTCCAGTGATAGACCATGCTATCTACAAATGTGATGCCCGGGTTAAACTCCAGTACACCACCGGATGATGTGATGGTCCGGGTAACTTTGAGTGGTGAGTTAAAGAATTCCGTAGTATCCAATTCCATGGTATACTGCTTCATGCCAACGAAAGGATTGGCAGTTGAAGCCACCAGCTTAATATCCAGTTTATTTACAATTGATAAGTTGTACGGATACACCGGTCTTGCCTCGTCCTCATAAATGAAAATATCCTTGGAAATACAGTTATTCGTTTCATACAATTCATCCACATCATTATCGGCATCAACGCAGATAGAGATTTTATTCAGCCCTTTATCCCGGGTAGGAATAATATCAATTTCATAGGTCAAAGAATCACTATAGCGGATACCGGGTATGGTATCTCTGCGTATTACTTCAGTTACCAGGTTAGGGTAGGTTCTTTTAACTTCAATGACGATGTCTTTATTAATAGCCTTGCTTAAATTGAGAAATTGTGCTTTTACGGTGAATTTATCCTCAGCTACCGAAATAAAAGACGGTGATATTTTCAGCAACTGGTCTTCAATTACATAATCCGGCTTCGGCGCCCAAACATCCAGCCGTATGGCCGGGTCGCCATGGATAGTCGTTTGCTCGCAGTGAAAACGGGCATAGTAGTCATTCTGTGTGGTCAGGTTATACGTTTGTGTGATTGATTCCCTGATCAGCTCGCCAAGTGTTTTACCATAGTGTGAAGTGGTGGCGCCGCCATAAGTACGGGTATTAAATATATCCAGGTAATGAACAATACCAAAGTGAGTACTGGCCACAAAGGCTATTGAACCCCGTTGTTCGGCCAATACAAATTTTTCAGATAGGGTTTCCTTTAATATGAACCGGAGTGTGTTGAAATTAAAAAAGTTTCCTGCATTACAACCCATAACAATAGTAACAGGGTATTTGCCGGGGTTATTATAGTTATTGGGATTATCAAGATTAAACTCCAGTGAACTGGCAGATGAGTGTCCGAAATAGGTCATCAGTCCAATACCTTCTTCAAATAATTTATACAACTTTTCACTGGCGTTAGGTTCTACTGCTGCTGCAGATACTTTACTGAACGTATTTACATTGGCGCCATAAAGCGTATCCCTGATTATTTGTTTATAGCCGTCCATATCTGCCTGCAATATGGCACCCAGTGCGCCATCGCTGGCACCCACTACATGCACTACGTTCTTTGTCCAGGCTTTGTCACTTATAAGCGGAGATTGAAAATCAAGCTGTGCTTCGTACTGTACCAGTTTGGCCAGGTAAGTAGCTACTTCAGCTGCATTGATCGCTGAGATACGTCCAATGGATACTTTGGGTATTTCATCCATACCCGGATCAGCTGCTAATAAATTATCAGAAGCGGGTAATCCGAATGTAGGGATAAAAGAAAGCCGGTCTATATCCGGGTTGCTTTCATAGAATCGTTGCTGTACATAATTCAGGCCTTTACCGATCAGCAGCACATTTTTAACCGGGGAAGTAAAAGTATTCCTTGCCCAGCGGATAAAATTGCGGATACCTGCAGGATTCTTTTTTATACCAAAACCAAACTGATCGATCACTTCATCCACCATATATATTTTGGCCACATGGCTTCCTCCTGCAATTGAGCTCCGAAAGGTTTTATAATCCTCTACCGGATTCGAACCGCCAGCACCATTCATTAATGCCGGATGTGAAATGATCAGGAAATTTCCCTGGTTGGCTGCTGCTGTATAATTTACAAAATTGCGTTGCTGAAGCACTGTAATATCTTTTGGAAGACCGGGTGCCTCGCTGACGAGCAATAATTTTCTTGCCACTGCTGATGGTTCCAGTGCAACTTTTACTAAAGGGGCAGCACTGATATCACAAACATATCTTTTGTTATTGGTAAGATCATACAGAACAGGGCTGGTGCCGCCAAAGCTAAATCCGTCTATTTGCAGGTAGTTGCCAGCCGCATTAGCAGGCAATTCAAAACTGAAATTAGTAGTATTTCCAAAATGAAACTGGCGGGCATACACCAGTTCTGTCTGAGCTACTACCATCCTGTCCGTAGGAATTACTGAAAGGTTTTTAATATCAATACTGATAGAGGGAGGACTGATCTGTGCTACTGTAAGAGGTATCTCTGTTCTTATAAAATCGAAAAAGTCCATAGTAACAACTCCCACCTCGGTGCCGCTGATCTTTACTTCAAATTGCCTTAGATTCAGGGCATTTCCTGAAGCACTGATCTTTAATTTAGGCTCTGGCGCATCCACCGCAGTATAAGGGTGCAGTTCACCGAAGAACTCTGGCAGCGTACTGCCGCTGGCCAAATCATTTGAAGTATATCCTTCTCCCTGGTCGTATGCAGAAGAGTAAACATACTCGCCAACCACTGCAGCATAACCGGGGTTGATCTTGTTTTTATAATAACGTCCTTCCGTGTGAATAAAATAAGGCTCCGCCGGCAATGCGCTCGGCAAACTGTTGACGGTTGGTGCAAAACGGAGATTACCACCTGATGGTGTTACAGTTAAAAAATAGGCGACAGTATCGGTTTCCAGGCTCCATTTATCATTCAATTGAAAGTTAGGGTCCCGGTATAATTCCTTATCCGGTTTACCATCATTCATTTCTCCCCAAAACTCGATATAGTCTGTGCCCGTCATTGCGCCGGTCTGCACTGTAGTGTACAAAGGAACTTCTTTACCATTGCGCCATAATTGAAATCGTTCTGCCGGTGTGCTGCCAATGCCCAGCGTGGCAAGGGTTGGCTGGCTGATGCGGTATAAAGCCGTAGCGCCTACTTTAAATTTATAGTAGGTCTGGCTATAATTGATCCATTCGTTATTATACGTCTGCGATTGTGCCAGCAGTGCCGTTAATAGCAATAATGGGAGTAAAAATTTTTTCATCATAATAGTATTTAGTCTGGTACGGGATTGATTATTGGTTCTTGTTTTTATTGGCCACCATATTCAGGCTTAGTGAAAAAACATGGGTGAATAATGGATTGGATTGGTTGGCCAGGTTTGTAAATGCATAATCGATGGTAACATTACCTATCCTGAAACCTGCCCCGGCACTTGGTTGATAGATCCAAACTTTTTTCTGGTTCACAGTATCTTCATCTGCCAGTGCTCTTTGAAAATTATTAATACCTCCGCGGAGAAAGAATACATTGTTGATATTCAATTCAAGTCCCAGCTTAGGATCGGCACTTACAGGATCAGCACTGATCAGTGTATTCCGCTGCCCGTCGAAGGTGACATCAATATTGGCTTCCGCCAGCAAGCTGGATTTTTGACCCAGCCGGAATTCACGGCCAATTCCCAGCACCAGGCGGGGGGCAGTAAGTTCTGTTGATTTTACCGGAATTTCGTTCTTGGTCAGGTACAGTAC
>JBEBIF010000537.1:0-2134 GCA_040080515.1 Chitinophagaceae bacterium
ATGATGGCAAGATGCACCCGGTAGACAGCAATGATATTTCTTTCAAGATTGCAGGACTGCAGGCATTCCGCCAGGCATTTCAGCAGGCTGATCCGCAGATACTGGAACCGATCTATCATGTGGAAGTATTATGCCTGGATGATCTGACCGGTGCCGTGATGGGCGACCTGCAAAGCAGGCGGGCCATTGTGGAAGGAATTGACAGCGAAGGCCATTTCCAGAAAGTAATAGCGAAAGTGCCATTAGCAGAAATGGATGGTTATTCCTCCTCCCTGCGTTCTATCACCCAGGGGAGGGCTAAATTCAAGATGCACTTCAAGGCATATGAAGCATTGCCATTTGAACTGCAGCGAAAATTGATTGATGAATACAGTAAGACATCGAAAGAAGAGTACGCATAAGGCCATAACCAATTGCTTATAAAAAAAGTCACCTTTCGGGGGTGACTTTTTTCTATACAACCAGTTAGAGGTTTCAATACGATCTGAAATTAATCCCTGTACACTTTTATGGATGAGGCTTTATCATTCCAGCCGGATATAATAAAACCAGATTTCGATTCTGTAATAGTATAACTCTTGCCTCCGAAATTCACATATTCATACAGCACCACCCTGTAACCGGGTGGAACTTTGAGAGAGCTTAATGCTTTATCAGGAAAACCCGAAGCCTGCGACATGGTACTGTAGGTTCCGGGTAGAAGCGCAGCAGATTGTCCTTTATAGTTTCCGTCGGTATAAATGATCACCGTCTCATTGCCATAGGGGTTTTGTCCACCACCACCGCCATAATAGCCATTTCTTTCTTCCACCACTACAGAGCCGATCTTGTTTTTCAGATTGTAATCTAAGCAACTGATATTTTCAGAAATAGTGCTGGATTGTCCGTACAGGTTATCATTATTGATAAATGCTTTTACCCGCAGGTTGGAAGGCACTTGTATGGATGCAATACTATATTTTAACAACCCCAGCTTATCACCGGAATAATAACCCGGCATCAGGCGCAATGCATTGCCCCCATAATTGCAATCCGTATATAAGGTGGCAAAACTGGTACTGGCATATCCTCCGCCATTATCTCCATTATTATTTGGAAGACCGGTATTATACTCAATCACTAAGGAGCCTGTTTTGTCGTTCTGATTATCCGGTAAAGAATTCTGGCTGGCATCGTATGTAACGGCATAGCCTGAATAACTTTCATTATTGATATACAATTTTACCCGCAGGTTGCCATTGATCTTGAAGGAAGAGATATTGTATTTTAAAGAGCCGAGTTGTGCCCCTGAATAACTGCCTGGCCGCAGGCTCTGTGAATAGCCTTTGCTGTAAGTGTCATTATAGAACGTAACATAATCATTCTGACTGTAGCCACCCTGGTTATAATTGTTTTCCACCACGATAGAAGATGCCATATCATTCCAGCCGGCTTCCAGGCAGGAAGTGTTGGCCGTGTACGTTTTGGAATTGCCCATGAAAGCATCATTTTCATAGATGGTCACTTTGAAGCCATAAGGTATTTGTATAGAAGAGAGCTTGTCGTTCCCGATCTTCATCTGGTAGCCGCGGTAGGTGCCTGGCTCCAGGAAATAGCTTTTGCCTCCATAACCGCAATTTTCATGAAGGGTGACATAATTTTGCGCAGTTACTATAAAAGCTGTAAACAGCAAAGAGGTAAAGACGAGTAATTTCCGGTACATAGAATAGGTTTAACGATTTTGCAATATCAGAAAGTTACAAAACTTCCCAGTCAGCAAAGTATTTACTTATTAAAATTCACACATTCTTTCAGTTCCTTTTCGGTGTATGCCACTTTGTATTGCGCCAGCACTTCTTCCGGCACTCCATTCCACTGATTAGGAGTGTTGCCTTTGTAACCAATATCTTTCACACCAATTTCGGAAGTGTAGAAGCCTGTGGCAGTAAGGTCACGCATCAGGCTGAAGAATTTTACGCCCTGGCTCATCTCAGGTTTTGCTTTTTTGGGATAGGCGATCTGGTCCACCATCTCAATTTGCTGTTGCGGGGTACAATCTTTAAATGCTTTTTCATAGCTTTTCAGGCATTGCATATCCAGCCAGCGAAGACCACCTTTCATTGGCACCTGGTGATTGGGCATATCTTTTACAATA
>JBEBIF010000538.1:0-2133 GCA_040080515.1 Chitinophagaceae bacterium
ACTTTATGCTGTACACCTTACTCATTTAACCACCAAACTATAAAACCATGACAAAGATCTCATTACTTTTTTCAGGCTTACTGATCAGCATCTTATTTCTCAGCGCCTGCAACATAGATAATTCCGATGCTACAGCAGACAAAGAAACAAAAGTGGCATCAGCAGACACCCTGGAGTATTTTAACCTGCGGCCAAAACTGGAAAAGGAATATGGCTATACACATGCGGTACGAATAGGGGATGACCTGAAGATATCCGGGGCCGTAAGTATGAACGATTCAGGGATCATAGTGGCACCCGGCAATATGGAGCAACAGATGAAGAATTGCTACTCCGACCTGGAAAAGATCCTGCACCACTATGGCTACACCTTTGATGATGTGGTGGTGGAAAATGTGTACACTACTAATATGACTGACTTTATCAACGTATCAGGCTACCGTAATTCCATTTATAAAAAACAATTCCCAACAGGTACCTGGCTCGAAGTAAAAGGACTGGCAGTACAAGGACAACTGATCGAGATAGATATGGAAGCTCATAAAGTAAAGCATTAGCCGTATAGCAGTGCTAAACTTTTTTCCTTAGATTTGTTGTATGAAGGGATTAGAAAAATACTCCAGCGACATTTCCAAACTTTGTGCAGCCCACAAGGTGAAGCGCTTATATGTGTTTGGGTCAGTTCTAACTCCGCAATTTAATTCTTCCAGTGATGTGGATTTTATAGTGGACTTTGAAACAATCGACCTTAGTCAGTATGCTGATAATTACTATGATCTGAAATTTTCTTTGCAAGATATCCTTCACCGGAACATTGACCTTTTAGAAGAAAAAGCAATAAAGAATCCTTATTTTCTTAAATCCATAATCGCCAAAAGGCAACTGGTGTATGGACATTGAGATCAAGACCTGGCTGTATGATATTTTAAATGCTATAAACGAGATAGACAGCTTTTTTATTGATACGCCTAAAAGTTTTGTCAATTACCAGGGTGATCTGCGCACCAGGCGTGCAGTCGAAAGGAATATTGAAATTATCGGTGAAGCATTAAGCCGGGTACTTACCAAAGACCCGTTAGTTCCTATTTCCAACTCCAGAAAAATCGTTGATACCCGAAACAGGATCATTCATGGCTATGATTCTGTTTCTGACGAAGTGGTATGGAGTATTGTTATTAAACATATTCCGATACTGAGATCTGAGGTCGAACAACTTTTGAATGAATAAATAAAATCAGATCACTGCAAGAGCAAGTGCCCGTTTACAATCAAGCTGTTTTTTTTACATTTGCACCGGCAAGCTCATTTTCTTTACTGCAAGTAACCAACAAATGATCTCCTTACTTCGAACCAACTCTGATAATCCTGATTTTATTCAACTCGTCAGGCTCCTCGATGCCGACCTGGCCCAACGGGATGGAAAAGAACATTCTTTTTATGCACAGTTCAATTCCATTGCTGCCATCAAACATACCGTGGTGGCTTATGACGGTGATGCACCCGTTAGCTGCGGCGCTATAAAAGAACAAAGTGCCGGTGCCATGGAAGTAAAACGGATGTTCACCCTGCCAGACTACCGGGGAAAAGGTATTGCCACATTAATACTTAAAGAACTGGAACGCTGGGCCGCAGAAATGAACTACGATAAATGCCTGCTGGAAACAGGCAAACGACAACCCGAAGCCATCGCCCTGTACCAAAAGAACGGCTACCAACTGATACCCAACTACGGGCAGTATGCAGGCGTGGAGAATAGTGTGTGCTTTGAAAAAGGGTTAGCCACAGAGTAATACAGGTTGTCTCGCAAAGCCGCTAAGGAGCAAAGAATACAAATACAGATAACCGCAGAGACGCAGAGGAAAGGCATTGTATTCTCACCGGCTCTGCGTCACTGTCTGCCGACTGGCAGGTCTGAGTGAATTTGTATTTATTGTATTCTTTGTATTTCCTTTGCGCCTTTGCGTCTTTGCGAGAATTATTATGTATTTATCTTTGGCCCCATGAAAGTTCAATACTGGCCCTTCAACCTGAAATTCCGCCACCCCTTCACCATTTCCAAAGGCACCAAAACACATCAGCCCACACTGGTAGTAGAACTGGAGCACTTCGGCATCAAAGGATACGGCGAAGCAC
>JBEBIF010000539.1:0-2132 GCA_040080515.1 Chitinophagaceae bacterium
GGTAAAAGGCCCAATCAGCATCCGGGCTTACCTGTGCCAGCGCCTTATCTGTTTCCACGGCCAGCACCCGGCCACCTTCTTTCAAAGAATCATCCCATATGGAATGATGGATTTTTATTTTGGGAGAATTGATGGATTCGATTAGTTGTAAAGTAGTATCATCACTGTTGCCCACACTTACAATAAACTCATCTACAATGGGGAGAATAGAAGTGATCGACTCCACTACGGGATAATCAAACTTAACAGCATTGCGGACGAAAGTGAAGCCGGAGATTTTCATGAAAAACTGGAAATTATTATCATGCTAAGATACTTTTTCACTTACCAGTTGCTTTACCAATGCTTCCAGTTCCTGTATCCTTTTTTCCAGTTCCGGTAAGTTGCGGGCCATAGACTGGCTGCGGATGGCTTTATTATAATCATAAGCAGGAGAACCGGTAACGGCTGTGCCTGGAGTTTTTAATGATTTACCCAAACCGGCCTGCGCATTGATCTTTGACCCGTCGGCCACTTGCAAATGTCCGGCAAGCCCTGCTTGTCCGCCGATCATTACCCCTTTACCAATTTTAGTGCTGCCGCTTACACCAGCCTGTGCTGCTATTACGGTAAAGTTGCCCA
The DNA here is from genome assembly GCA_040080515.1 of Chitinophagaceae bacterium. Taxonomy (GTDB): domain Bacteria; phylum Bacteroidota; class Bacteroidia; order Chitinophagales; family Chitinophagaceae; genus JJ008. Next base: position 622 of record JBEBIF010000539.1, read on the forward strand.
CTTCCACATTATGGGCTATCTGGATCAGGTTGTCCAGTTTAGCGCCGGATTTTATTAAAGTAGAACCGATAGTGGCCCTGTCGATAGTGGCATTGGCGCCTATTTCCACATAGTCTTCCAGAATAACATTCCCGATCTGGGGTACTTTCTTAAAGCTGCCATCTGCCTGTGGTGCAAATCCAAATCCATCACTGCCGATAACAGTTCCGGCATGAATGGTAACATGGTTGCCTATTTTACAATCATGATACACTTTTACACCCGGATGAATGACACAATTGTCGCCAATAGTTACGTTATCGCCAATGTAGGCATTCGGATAGATCTTGGTGTGATCGCCCACTTTCACATTTTCACCGAGATAGGCAAAAGCGCCGATGAAAACATTTTCCCCATGAGTGGCTGTCTTCGCAATATAACTGGGCTGCTGAATACCTGTTAACTGTTGCTGCATTATTTCCTGGTACTTGCTGAGCAAGGTGGCAAAAGCAGTATAGGCATCCGGCACCCGGATCAGCGTGGCGGTAACAGGTTGTTTCAATTCGTGTGCTTCATTAATAATTATGATAGAAGCGCTGGTGCTGTATAAATATTCTTCGTATTTGGGGTTGGCAAAAAAAGTAAGTTGTCCTTCTTTCGCTTCTTCGATCTTGCCAAAAGAGGAAACAGCGGCGTTGGGATCACCTTCAATCTTGCCGCTTACGATAAGGGCTATTTGTGCAGCCGGGAATTGCATGTAGTTTAAGCTTTAAGCTATGAGTTTTGAGTTGCAGGCGATAAGGCAGCCGGACAGGCCCGTAGCTCATAACTCACAACCCGCAGTTATCTCATATAACAAATGTAATATTTTTTAATCTCGCCAAAGGCGAGACCGCTCTGATAATTGATCAGTGCATTGTCCACCTTAGAAATGTCTTTTATGGTGCCGTCTTTGAATAGTATATTGATCCGTTCATCACCGGGATTATATGTGGTATTAGCAGCCTCGCCGGTAAAAACAAAATAATCAGCTTCTTTTTCAGTAATACCTAACCGGTCAACAGCTTCCTTTGTTTTCACACTAATCAATGACTTGTCGAATGGTTCTGCCTGAAGTGTTACTTTCAGCAACTTTCGTTCCACTAAAGAACGGCAAAGTGTCGCTAATATTTTATCCGGATGACGGCTCCAGTTTTTGATAGTGGCCATTATATCATGATCATCGAGACGACAAAACGTTTCCAAATGCTGCTCGACAGTGGTATTGTTTTTAGAATTTTGTAAAAAGAAATTTAGTTCATCAGTGGCGGAAACCACCTTCTTCCCATCGGCTATCAATTCTTTTGCACGCCGAACGATTTTTACCAACATCATTTCTGCACTTAGTACCGTTTTGTGCAGATAGACCTGCCAGTACATGAGGCGCCGGGATACTAAAAACTTTTCAATCGAGTAAATGGCTTTTTCTTCCACCATCAGGTTACCATCTTTTACCGTCAGCATTTTAAGGATACGGTCATAACCGATCACCC
>JBEBIF010000540.1:0-2116 GCA_040080515.1 Chitinophagaceae bacterium
GAATAGAAGAGATAGCCCTTCCGGTTCACATTAAATGCATAATCCTTTCCCACCGGCAACGTGATGAAGTAATGACCGGTTTCGTCCGTCTGCACTTTGGAGATCACCTCTTTGGTGGCCAGGTCTATCAGTTCTACCGCTGAGGGCAGCCCTTTGGTTGTTTTTTTATCAACCACCTGTCCTTTTACCCACAAGGTTTTATACGGACGCACATCTTCCCGAAGTTCAAAACTGTAAATATCATAACCGCCTTTGGTATCGCTGCGATCGCTGGCATAATAAGCTGTTTTCCCATCTGCGGCAATGAATAAAGTGCCTTCATCATTAATGGTATTGATAGGATAGCCCAGGTTTACCGGTTTGCTCCAGGTGTCGCCGGGAGCTTTTCTTGCATAGAAGAGATCATCACCACCATAGCCCGGCCAGCCATTGGAAACAAAATACAGTGTTTGATTATCTGCATGAATAAAAGGGCATTGGTCATCACCAGGTGTATTGATACCGGGGCCCAGGTTTTCAGGTTCACTCCAGCGGCCATTGTTTTGCATATAGCAAACGTAGATATCAATACCACCATAGCCGCCTAACCTGCGGCTGGCGAAATACAAATTTCTTTTATCAGGTGATATGCAGGGCTGCGCATCCCATTGATCGGAATTGATACGGCTTCCCAGGTTCTTAGGTGTGGTCCATCCTTCCGGGGCCAGGTATGACATGTACAGATCATAATTGCCATATCCCTGCAGCCGACCTGTAGCAGTGAACACCATCCATTCGCCATCGGCAGAAATATTTTGTGCCGCTTCATTCTGGTCTGTATTGATATCACCTTCCATTTCTTTGGCAGGATTCCATTTCCCGTCTTTTAATTCACTGTAATAGAAATCTTCGTTCACATTATTCATCCGCCGGGTAAAGATCAGTTTCTTGCCATCGATACTTAATGAAGGGAAATATTCTGATTCGGTACCATTCACGGTGTTGCCCAGGTTTTGCGGGGCAAACACATAATTCTTTTGCGTGTTTGTTTTGGCATACGCTATTGCAAACTCGTAGTTCTTTTTTTGCCGCTGTATTCTTTCCAAAGCGGTTGTGTTCTTTGGTGGCTTCTTTGATAGCAGTTCATTTATTGCTGTCAGTGCTTTTTCAAAATCGCCGTCACCGGCCAGTTGCACCGCATAAAGGGCTTTGTAATCCATTGTATAAACGGAATCAATGGAAAAGGCTTTTTCATAATTGGCCCTGCTGCTGTTGTGGTTCTTCAGTTTGGCAAATACAGAAGCAAGGGCCAGGTAAGCATCCACATAATTTTTATCAGCTTCAATGGCTTGTTGCAGCAGACCGGTGGAGCTGATATAGTTTCCTTGTTCTGCCCGTTGTTGTGCCTGCTCAAACAATGCAATGGCCTTCTTATCTATCTTTTGCGGATCGTATTGCCCAAAGCAGTTAGTAAGTAAGAAGAAAAGGGAGGTGAAGGCCAACAGTTTTTTCATTGATAAAAGATTGGGGGTTTCTATAACGAAAGTATCTGAATTTTATTCCTTGGGGAAGAAGAAAATGTTAAAGGAAGGGTTGCTTAGTTGGGGCACACAGAGGGCGCAGAGAGTTTTCTCTTCTTGGCAAAGAAATATCTCGCAAAGTCGCAGCGGCGCAAAGAAACTCCCTTTGTGTCTTAGTGGCAAAGTAATATCTCACAAAGGGGCTGCGATGAATGCCGTATTCTTTGCGATTCTGCGGCGTTGCGAGACAAAAACTTCCCGGCAATTTATTTTCTGCTACGGCACATTGATATACTTATGCAATTGTAAAGAAAGCTCCCATTGCGGATTTGCTTTTATATACTCAATGATAAGCGGGGTTACTTCTTCTCTTTTATCCCACTCGGGTGCCAGGTACAATTTGCAGGAAGGAGCTGCGAGTGCAGCATATTTTTCGGCCCAGTCAAAATCCGATTTGTTGAACACCACCACTTTCAGTTCATGTGCCAGGTGAAGTATGGGTTCCAGTGGTGCTTTAAATTTTTTGGGTGATAAACAGATCCAGTCCCACAAACCGGTAAGCGGATGAGCACCGGATGTTTCAATGTGCATTTTTAATCCTGCCTCCTGGAATAATT
>JBEBIF010000109.1:0-9599 GCA_040080515.1 Chitinophagaceae bacterium
ACCGTTAATTTAATGGTGACCATAAGTTTATTAAAGCGTGCGGTTGATTTGACACCGATAATCAGCAGTGCAGCAATAGAAACCATAAAAGCCAGCATAAGAACTGGCGAATGGTGAGTAAAATCTCCAAGAAAGGGATGTAGCAAAAGGTCAATGAACTCAAAAAAGATGAGCAGCGATAATATACCGAGGAAACGTATGAGGGAGAGGCTCACTATTATGGAGTGGCTGAACAGGAGAAATAATATTATAATGATCAGTAACCCTGCAGCTATACCCGCATACTGCACTTTATGTTGTCTTTTTTCTTTTGCTTTTTTAATCGTTCTGATAAGTTCTTCCTGTCTTAGTTTTTCTTCAAACGCAAGGCTTTGCAACTGCTTTACCTTTTGTATGTTAAATAAAGAATCGTCAGATACTTTTGCAATATCAGCGTACACGAAGGCGCTGTCTGCGTTCTTTTTTACTTTATAATGGTTGGCGAGAAATTTTGCAGACTCACTCAATTCTTTGGCAAAACCGTTCTGCCTCGCATACTGCAAAGCTTTTTTTGCATAAAGCACGGCTGAATCCTCCCTGTTCATTTTTTGAAACGTACAGGACATACCAAGGAAATTGCTGATGAGGGGTAATCTGCCGTCTTCCTGCAAGGCATAATAGCAGCTCAGCCGGTATTGTTCGAGCGCCAGGTTATAGTTACCGGTTCCGGCATATGTATTACCCAGTATATTAGTGGTCGCTGCCAGCAATTCTATATTATTTAACCGTGATGCCATACCTATCGCCTGGCTGATGAACAGTTTCGCCGAATCGTAAATCATCAACAAATTATAGTTATCCGCGATATTCATCATCGTAACTACCAGGGCCCGGTTATTCTGCACTTTCCCGGCAATGTCCCTGGCCCTCAGTACACATTGTAAAGAGGTCCTGTAATCACCCTGTGCATAGTATATCATACCCAGGCTATTTAAGTTGATATGCATATAGTCCAGGTCGCCGGTTTTCTCGTTTAATTGTACAGACTGTAAAAACAGCTCCATTGCTTTAGGGTAATTACCCATTAAACCGTAAGCAGTACCCGCCCTGGTGAGGCTTTGTGCTTCGCCTCTTAGAAACCCATTACGGCGGGAAAGATTCAAACCTTCCAACGCCAGCATCAGCATGGTATCGGGAGATGACCGCATATACTCCTGGCTTAATTTGGCCAGCAGTAATACCCGGCTGGTATCATCTTTTTCGTTTCGTAAAATTTGTTTAAGGCTGTCGCGGCGGGCGGGTTGTGCTGTGACGATATGAGTTGTACATACCGATAACAAGAACAGGATAAGGGGTATTCTTTTCATAAATAAGGTACTGACTAATTGCGCAATTTAACAAAAAAAACAACTCCTTATTGTTGCCCGGTAATGGTATCGTTTAAAAATTACTTCTTTTATACCTGTTACTATTTTTACTATACAAGTCATACAAGACATCCCTTGTATGTCTTGTATGACTTGTATGGTTCAGGATTATTTCAAACTGTACCAATACTTGTTGTTCCGTAAATCACCGGCAGATACTATTACAACCACCAGGGGGTGCCGGTAAAAGTGGAAAATAAAGGTAGCGGCTCCCCGATCTGTGGTGTTACTACTACCAGGCCATACTCTTTTGCTTTAGCCAATACACGCTGTACCGGTTCATTCCAGGCATGCATGCCCAGCCGGAATTTACTCCAGTGAACGGGTAATAATGCTTTTGCTTTTAAATCCACCGCGGCCTGCACCGTTTCTTCCGGCATCATGTGTATCAGCGGCCACATGGTATTGTACTGCCCTGATTCCAGTATGGCCAGGTCAAAAGGGCCAAAACGTTTCCCTATTTCTTTGAAATGTGTATCGTAACCTGAATCACCACCGAGGTATAAATTATGATCCAGTGTTTTTAATATGAATGAAGACCAAAGCGTCTGGCCTCTTTTAATACCCCTGCCGGAAAAATGACGGGCTGGTGCAGCTGTTAATTTAATACCTGCTTCCAACTCTGTTGATTCCCACCAGTCGAGTTCTGTTATCTTGCCTGAATCAATGCCCCAATGTTTTAGATGCGAACTAATACCCAATGAACAAACCACTTTATCAACTTTACTTTTTAGTTTCCGGATAGTTTTAAAATCAAGATGGTCGTAATGATCATGAGTTAAGATCAGGTGATCAATATCCGGCATGTCCTCTGCCTTATATTCATTACTTCCGGGAAAAGCTTTTACCATAAATGATAGCGGTGCTGCATTGCCACTGAATACAGGGTCAATAAGAAAGTTCTTATTCGCAATACGTATTAAATAAGAAGAATGTCCAAACCAGACAATGACTGGCTCGGGTGAATTCAGTTTCTTCAGATCCGTTTTTACAAAAGGCAGCTTTGCCGGCGGTGCCGTATCCGGATGTTTTTTAAAAAACTCACTCATCATCTTCCAGTAAGAAACCCCTTCCGGCTTCATTGCCGTGGGAGATAAATTCTGAAAGGCCCCTTGTTTATAGTTGGGTGATTGCTGCAGCTTTTCTTTGTGCTTGCCCGAAGGAAGTTTGCCCGTGATCTTTAAAGACATGAGTCAGGTATTTGAGTGCAAATTACTTACATGAACGACCGGCAGACAGCTCATTTCGGTAAACCAACAATTATTAATGGTGAATGACCAGAAAGAGTTTAGCCCGTTGCTTTTTTAACCACTATACGGTCGTTGGTAAGATGAGTGATCTTTACCGGTATAATGTCTCCCTCTTTTACCAGGTCTTTGTCTATTTCCGTCAACGGCAGTTTGGCCTGTATCTTACCATTAAACAAACCAAGATAGACGGCGTGTGGTGAAATTTTTGTGACACTCCCCTCTGCATCGATCTCATTCTTGAAATGCTGCCAGGCCATTTTGTATTCCGGAATGAAACTGTGTGAAAACAATTCAGCCACCAATGCATTCGGTTTTTCCAAGTTCGCCAGTTTGAAAGCAATTGGTTCATTTTCGGCTGTTGGGGCCGGCGGCTTTTCCCACGGAGATAATTTCAATGGAAATAAAACATAACTCTCCCATTCTTTTACAAAATACTTATCGTCCACTTTTTTCAGGTAGCCGGAAAACCGGTTCTCTTTCACTGTCTTTTGAATCAGCAGGTCGATAGCTTCGTTGTGCAAATACTTTACATTGTATGCCGTCATTTTATCACCCCTGTCAGACAACCGCAGCTGAAAACTAACTACATCACCCAGCCGGAACTGGTGTGGCTTCTTATTCGTATCCTCAGCATTGGTTTTGCAATTCACCGATTTCTGTTTTGCGCCATGCAAATATTCAATAGTGGCAAAAAACTTCTCATAATTGATAAATGAAACCTTTCCCTTGTATATTGTTTGTTCTGCATCCATGTATGGCTGCAAATGTATGGCTTAGCCGGGGAATACAGAGCCAGGCACGCAGAGCACACAGGGTACGCTGGGGAATACAGAGTCAGGCACGCAGAGCACACAGGGTACGCTGGGGAATACAGAGCCAGGCACGCAGAGCACACAGGGTACGCTGGGAAATACAGAGCCAGGCACGCAGAGCACACAGGGTACGCTGGGGAATACAGAGCCAGGCACGCAGAGTGCACAGAGTACGCTGGGAAATACAGAGTCAAGCACGCAGAGGACACAGAGTACGCTGAGATATAAACTGTATTTACTTGTATTCCCCGGCGTACTCAGCGAACTCAGCGTGCCTCTCTTATTCTCGCCATTCCGCCTTATATTTATTTTCAAATACTCCATCATGCACTCCCGCAACCTTGGCCGTTCCATTTTTGGTGATCCGAAAAATACCGGCAACTTATTATCACAAGAGGAAGCTCATTCCTTACTAAATGAATGGGTGCCCAATGAAAAACTCCGCCTGCACATGAAGCAGGTGGCGGCTAACATGAAAGCATGGGCGCTGGAAAAAGAGAATACGGACGAACTAACGGCACTGAAATGGGAACAGGCGGGTTTACTCCACGACGCCGATTGGGAAAAATACCCCGACGATCATTGCCGCATCATCATTGAAGAACTGGAACGAAGAAATATCGACCCCGATGTCATCCATTGCATTGCCTCCCATGGACCCAAAGTGTTTGGTGTGGAGCCGGTCAGTAAGATGGATAAAATGATCTTTGCTATTGATGAGCTTTCCGGGTTTATTCATGCTGCCGCACTTATACGGCCTACCTTATATGAAGGCCTGGAAGTAAAAAGCGTATTAAAAAGATTGAAGACCCCCTCCTTTGCCGCCCAGGTAAGCCGGGAAGATATAACTGATGCGTTATCAATGATTGATGTTACACTGGAGGAACTGGTACAATTTATAATCGATCATCAAAGGAATGTTTCCTGAAAATTTTTTTATTAAAAATTTTAACTTTTTTTAAACCTGCCCGACCTATCCCGGTCACAAGCCTGTTAGCACCCAGCCCTGCGTAAAGAACCTTTAGTCACCAAAAAAGTAATTTATGAGAAAGCTTTACGCTTTGCTTGCAGGGCTGTTCTTTGCCCTTACAGCGATCAATGCCCGGTCAGTAGTTCCTGATGTTGCCAATTTCACCTTCACAGTTGATCATGCCAGCAAGAATGTGGCATTTACTAATACCTCTGTATTAGGAAGTGAGCCTGGTCTTCGCCGGGCCCTTTGGACATTTGGAGATGGCACCACGCTATTGACACCGCCTTTACAAAGCACACAACATCATTATCAGCTGCCCGGAACATACACGGTATGCTTAAAGATCTACAGGTACCGGCCCAATGCCAATGATTCTATATTAACAGCACAGGTTTGCAAAACGGTTGTCATTCATACTGTTTGTAAGGCAGATTTTGAACGGCTTCCTGTTACCACTTCTCCTAATGGGTTACACGCTGCCTTCAAAGCATTGCCCTGGCACAATGGTGAGAAAAAGCCGGTCCGCATCTGCTGGACATTTGGTGATGGCCGTGATACCTGCATTCAATATTCCAATACATTCCCCGGTCCTTATATCGTCAATCACAATTATACGCAGCCAGGTGTGTACCAGGTATGTGTAAATATTTTATACCAGGGAGGATGTGAGGCCAGCAAATGCAAACCGGTTCTCATGGGAAGACCAGATACCTGCAAAGCTGATTTTGAACGGTTGCCTGTGGCAGTATCAGCCAATCCGCTTATTGTAGTTTATAAAGCACTGCCTACTCATAACAATAATAAAAAGCCTCAACGTATTTGCTGGGACTTTGGCGATGGAAAGGATACTTGCATCAATTACACAAACAGCTATACCGGCCCCTACACGGTTGCCCATCGCTACCTGCATCCTGCATTGTATGAAGTGTGTGTAAAGATCCTTTACTATGGTGGTTGCGACGCAGGTAAATGCAAACCTGTCCAGGTGGGAAGGCCGGATACCTGCAAAGCAGATTTTGTTCGACTACCCATTACACCAAACAATAATCCGCTGTTTGCTGCTTTCAAAGCATTACCGGAACATAATAATAACCGCAAACCATCAAAAGTATGCTGGAACTTTGGTGATGGAAGGGATACCTGTATCAATTATCCTGAAAGTTATTCCGGCCTGTACCTCGTTGGCCACAGGTATAATGAGCCTGGCAACTACCTCGTTTGTGTTAAGATCAATTACTACGGTGGTTGTGAAGCCTATAAATGTGAACGGGTTCAGATAGGAAGACCGGATAGTTGCAAAGCAGATTTTGAAAGGATTCCGGTAACAGCAGCTACACCGCATGTAGTTGGATTTAAAGCATTGCCCTGGCACAATAATGAAAAGAAGCCGCAAAAGATCTGCTGGAGGTTTGGCGATGGTTCAGACACCTGTATCAATTACCCGGCTTCTTACACCGGTTTGTACACTGTAGCCCATCGTTACCTGCAACCCGGCACCTATGAAGTGTGTGTGAAGATCATTTACTATGGTGGATGTGAAGCTTATAAGTGCAAGCCAATTGTAGTACCGCCTCCCAATCAAACCTGCAGGGTAAACCTGTTTGAGATCACTCCATCTATTACCAGCTTAGTTCGTGGGTTCTTTGCTATACCTCATTCCGATCCAAACAGAAGGCCTGTCCGTGCCTGCTGGGATTTTGGTGATGGCACAGACACTTGTATTGTTTTAAATCCGCAACAACCGCTACTGCCCTTCCTTATTCGGCATACCTATCCGGCACCGGGAGTGTACAGGGCTTGTGTAAAAGTGTTATTCGAAGGTGGATGTATCGCCGCTGACTGCAAAGAGGTGGTGATACGCCCTGCATCCAATGTATGCGGCGGGTTTATGCTGGATTCATTGATAGCGCCAAGAACCTATAAATTCAAAGCCTTTGCTATTCACAATCCGAATGATGAAGTGATCGGCTACCGCTGGACATTTGGCGATGGCAGCAATGCTATTGGCCGTGAAGTAACGCATACCTACAGCCAGGGAGGCGATTACGAAGTATGCCTGATGATCAAAACAAGACTGGGTTGTGAGACAAAGATCTGCAAGACAGTATGGGTTCCGGGCAATAACCAGCCGGCACTTACCCTGTCTCCGAATCCCGTGCATACGGTACTTACAGCAGCGTTTTTGTCCACGCATACGGAAACAGTAAATATTAAGATCGTAAACGGAAATGGCATACCTGTAAGAACTTATGTACGGAACGCTAATGTGGGGTCCAATACCTGGACTTTTGATCTGACCACATTAGTGCCTGGTGTTTATTCTTTCGTGGTACAATCACCACATCAGCTGGCCAGTGCCGTGTTTATAAAAATATAGTCATCTTTTTCTTACGTCAGGGCTAACAAACAAGGCCGTTCCCGAAAGGGGGCGGCTTTTTTGCTTTATGGTTCAACTTATCAACTACAATCGTTTGCTGCCTTTCTTTTACATCTAACTGTCTTAATTTCATGACCTAAACGATTGTAAGAATGATACATCCTAAAAAGCTGTTTCTTAGCCTGTTTGTCCTTTGTGCGTTAAACCCCTTTGCACAAGACGCCTGGAAACTGACTGCTACCAATATTGATTCAAAAAATTATTATGGCATTACCGTTGCCAATGGTATGATCGGTATCGTATCTGCACCTGAACCCTTTAAAGTGAAAGATGTGGTGCTGGCAGGAGCTTACGACTTGTATGGAAGAGGAAGAGTGAGTAATTTTCTCCGCAGCTTCAACCTGCTGAATATGCGGCTGGAAATTGACGGCAAAAATATCGGCACTGCTGAAGCCTCCGGTATGAAGCAGGAGCTGGACATGAAAAAAGCGGCTTTCACCACTACATTTAGTTACAGTGATAAGGCAACGATAAGTTACACTTACTATTCCCTTCGGCATTTACCCTACACCGTGCTGATGGATGTAAGTATCGAAGCAAAAAAAGATATCAGCATTGGTGGCGCCAGTGTAATGGAAGCTCCCGACGCCTTAAAAGACGTGCAGAATTATTATAATGAAATTGACCGGCCGCATGTGGTCATCAGTTTATTGACCTCTTCTGCCAAAAGCCCCACAGGAAAATTGCTGATGTGTGCCTCCAATACTTTTTTATTCAGCGAAAAACATGGAGAAGAGCCACGGGTGATACATGAGATGTGGGATAACAATATGCACCTGATGAAGTTTGGTAAAAAACTAAAAGCCGGTGAAACCTATCGTTTCTCCATTGCCGGCTCGTCCATTACTTCAGCTCATCATGATGATCCGCTGAATGAAGCAGAAAGGGCCACCATCTTTGCCAAACTGGAAGGAAGGGAGCGGCTTATTCAATTTCATAACAAAGCTTGGGAAGATCTCTGGACAAGTGATATAATAATAGACGGTGATCCCCAGGCACAACAGGATGTACACAGCATGTTGTACCATTTATATTCCTTCACCAGGGAAGGCACCGCTTTATCACCTTCGCCTATGGGGCTAAGCGGATTAGGATATAATGGTCATGTGTTCTGGGATACAGAATTATGGATGTACCCTTCCATCCTGGTATTGCATCCGGAGTTGGCAAAAAGCCTGATCGAATACCGCTACCAGCGACTGGATGCTGCTAAAAGAAATGCATTCAGCAAAGGATATAAAGGCGCCATGTTTCCCTGGGAAAGTGCTGAAACGGGTGTGGAAGAAACACCGGTATGGGCATTAAGCGGTCCGTTTGAACATCATATCACTGCCTGTGTGGGCATTGCTACCTGGAATTATTATTGTGTAACGCAGGACAAGAACTGGTTGAGAGAAAAAGGCTGGCCGATACTTTCGGCAACGGCGGATTTCTGGGCAAGCCGGGTAGAACGAAATGGTCCGGGGAAATTCGACATCAAAAACGTAGTGGCCGCAGATGAGTGGGCGGAGAACGTAGATAATAATGCGTTTACGAATGCAGCAGCAAAAGCGAACCTGCAATTTGCAACCGAAGCAGCAAAAATATTGGGTATTACTCCCGACGCCGACTGGATGAATGTGGCGAATAACATTCCCATATTGAAATTCCCGGATGGGGTGACAAAAGAACATGCTGCCTATAACGGGGAAGGGATCAAACAGGCAGATGTAAATCTCCTTTCTTATCCATTAAAAGAAGTGACCGACCCAAAAGCCATTCTGAAGGACCTGCAATACTATGAAACAAGAGTTCCCAATGAAGGCACCCCGGCAATGACGCAGGCTGTATTCACCACTTTATATGCCCGGCTGGGTGATGCAGATAAAGCCTACCACTGGTTTAAAGACGCTTATATCCCGAATCTGAACCCTCCTTTCCGTGTAATCGCTGAAACCAAAGGAGGCACCAACCCCTATTTTGCAACGGGTGCCGGCGGCATCTTACAAAGTGTGTTGATGGGTTTTGGGGGGCTTGAAATAACCCCGAAAGGGATCATCCAGATCAAATCAACACTACCCAAACAATGGAAAAGCCTGACCTTGAAAGGTATAGGCCCGGAAAAGAAAACGTTTGCGGTGGGTAAATAGAGCTGAATCAATATGTAAGATGCTATAAATCAGCTACCCAATTTGATAAAAACCTATTATCTTAGTACCCTTAACTGACACTTGAGAAAGATTGCAGCCATATTCTTCATTTTCATCCTCGCATTCAACTTGTGCGGATACCGTTTTATCATCTCTTTTTTACAAACAAAAGCAGATGCCAAACTGGAAGCCCGTATCGATAACAGCGATTATGATGAATCGCAGCTGATAGAAATGCGGGTCACGCTGAACTTACCCTACCAAACAAGATATACCGATTTTGAAAGGCATTACGGTGAGATCAATATTGACGGCAAGGCATATACCTATGTAAAAAGAAAAATGGAAGGTGATGTGCTGGTATTGAAATGCATTGCCAACGAATCCAAACAGCAATTAAGAAACACTGCCGATAACCTGGCCAAATCCAACAGCGGACAAGACCAGGAAAACAATGGCAAGAAACAACCTTCTTCCATTAAAGCTTTCAGTGGCGACTTTGATGATAAAAATCAATTCTGTGATATAACTGTAACTGACCCTACCGGTCCTGTACTTACAGCAAGATATTCATCTTCCTTATCCGAAGTGC
>JBEBIF010000110.1:0-9591 GCA_040080515.1 Chitinophagaceae bacterium
ACACCATCAAAGAAACCGGGCTTACCAAAGAAGTGGAAGGCAACACCTATAACGATGTACTGCTCATTGAAGCCGAAAGTATGCTGATGATGAACGGCACGCTGATCACCCTCAGTTTCTTTACCCAATATTATTATGCAAAAGGGGTGGGACTGATCCTTACCACCAGTTCCATGGGTGATGTGCAGGGGCTGACCTCCTATAAACTGAATTAGGCTAAAAAACAATGGAAAAAGGTGCAAAAATACCTCAAAATCAGCATTTTTTTCATAACTCATTGATAATAAGTCTGCTTCTTGTCGCGGGACGGATGCTGTCGGTAGCGGGATGAGGTTTTCCGGTGGCGGGAAGGATGCTGTCGGTGCCGGGATGAACTTTTTCGATGGCGGGATGAACAGTGTCGGTGCCGGGATGGACTTTTTCGATGGCGGGATGGACGCTGTCAGTGCTGGGATGGACTTTTTCGATGGCGGGATAGACGCTGTCAGTGCCGGGATGAAGTTTTCCGGTGGCGGGATCGGCAACTCCGGTGCCGGGATGAGCAACGCTGGTACCGGGAAACGCAATAAACAGACAGGGAAAAACAACTGCAGGCCCGCACCGAATAGTTTAATACAGGGATCCCTGTCATTCCTGTGCGGAAGCTTAACTGCTACAACAGGAAACACAACTACAGTACCCGGATAAGTAACTCCGGCACCGGGGCCAACAACAATACTACCGGGACCGGAAACTATCGGGCACCAACAGGCACTGCTACCTGAATGAAATCATTCTTCAGATAAATACAGAGATAGTGATTTTGAAAAAAGGAATAGGAAACGTTGAAAAAAAAGATCAACCTGTGCGGATACGTTTGGCCGGTGGTATTGGTAAAAAAGCTCAGTCCTTATCCCGTCGTTTCATTCGCTCCAGCTCTTCTTCGATCTTTTCGATCTGTTCACTAAATTTATGCGTCACTTCTTCAGGATGCTCCAGTTGATGCACTGCATCTTTTTTCCGTATCATCTTCCATATCTGTATCAATGCGGTAAGGGTAAATATACCGCCGATGATCCAGTTAAGGATATCCTGGTTATTACTGATCTTATCGGCAATAAGCCGGCCCCCGAAAATAAAAACAATGTTGCCCAATAAAGTGCCGAGACCGATGCCAATGATATATACATTGTAATGATCTTTTCTTGGCAGTAATACTTTTTTGGTGAACAGTACAGTGCTCCAGCCAAACCAGAATGGTATCTGCACAGGATTGAGGGCACTCATGGTAAATCCAAGCAGGAATTTGGGAAGGTTGCTGCTCAGGATCACATTCTTTTCTTCAGAGGGATGGGTGGCGGCATAAAAACTGGCCGCTGCCAGTGCCAACACGATCAGTAAGGTGATCCATTCCAGTATGCGGAATATCTTTTCCTGCTTACGTATCCAGTTCATCGCCACCAGCGAAAGCCGCACATAAATGACCTCTGCCAGTAAAGACCCGAATGAAAAAAGCAGGGCAGACCGTATCCCGTCTGAAATGGAGATCTGCATGGCTGCAATATTCAGCGTTCCTAATGGCAGAGAGCCAAGGAAACTGACCAGCATCCCAATAAAGAATATCTTCAGCAGGGGCAACATGAAACGAAAATAGCAAATATGAGGTAGAAAAAAAGGATAGCCGGGTGCATCAGTTTGAAATAAATTTGAACCACATAGAAGCATAGATACATAGAAATACACACAAAGAATTCTATGTTTTGCCCTATGTTTCTATGCTTCTATGTGGTTCAGGCACTTTTATTACAACCGGCTTTCAAACTAAGACACTACTGTCAAGTAACGATCACCAGTTGTTTTAATTTCTTCACATCATGGATCAGTATCTTTTTACGGGAAATTTTCAGCAGCCCTTCTTCTTCCAACTGGTTGATGGTGGTGGTAACCGTTTGTCGGGCACTGCCGATCAGTTTGGCAATATCATCATGCGTTAAAAAATTAGTGAAGCTATGAGAAACGGATTGGCCATCATAGCCTTCCATGATCACCAGGTTATAAAAGAAAGCCAGTAAGCGGGCCCGCACATCTTTATGCAGCATGTTCACCAGGCGAAATTCGGCCCGGCGCAACTTCTCTCCCACCTGTTTGCTGTATTTAATGGCCAGTTCTGGTTTCTGGCGAAGCAGCTTTTCAAAGTCTTCAATAGAAAAGGCGCAAAGACTTACATTGCCTTTATAGGCACGGGCAAATTCACCATTGAGGTTGGTGCGTTCCAGCGCAAACTGCCCGAATATCTCTCCTTCCTTAATTATTTCTTTGATGATCTCATTGCCATCTTCATCCACATACCCGATCTTGATGTAGCCGTTCTTTACAAAATATAGTTTATTGAGATGGTGCGAGTCAAAATAGATATACTCTCCTTTTTTGGCCTCCACAAAATGATGTGCCACATTCAGTGCTTCGTATTCGCTGTCATCCAGCTGGCACCACAGGTCGTAATTGCGAAGCAGCAATAATTTCTCGTCCCCTTCCATAGAATAAAAGTAAGTACCGCAATTTAGCGAACATCAATCATATTTTTCCAGCATTTTAAAATGCCGTTTGGCATCACGGAGGTATTTCTGTCCTTTTCTGAAAGACCAGTAGGGTACACCATTTTTATGATTATACCTGCTGATCTTATACAATGCTTTCCAGTGATGTAATATAACACCATATGCTTTCCAGATGTTCATGCCACAATCATAAATATGATTGGGCTCGGCGCCGCAGCCATTAAACTCCAGGATAAGAAAATTCTTTCCCGCTTTCAGGTCTTCGATGGAAGTGGTCTTAATATCATACCGCCCGTAATAGAATTTATCGGTATAGTGACTGAGCTCATCAAACACAGTATGGATGCTGTCGTCTATTTCATTATGAAGATTGGTAAAATGAGCGCCGCGATTATGATTGCCCGCATAAGAAAGGTAAAATATCTCGTTGTCGGGTATCACCCTGCTAAACCGGTGACCATGCCGGTGTTCCATTTCCTCCATTCTGTACCGGGCCCTCGGATGTGCTTCCACCAGTTCCTTCAATGTCAGTATACCGTCTCCTTTTACATGCAGTAATTCTTTGTTGATAAAGCCGCTCACCACTCCTTTTTGTTCCCAGGGGTAACGATAGTAGAACACACTTACTTCCACGGGCAGTTCCACCAGGTCCTGGATGATGTATTCCACCGGAACCTTTTCATGGTATTTGTGCAACTGATCTTCGTTATCAATCTTGCGAAAGAGGATGCCTTTCATACCCACATCAGGCTTTACAATAAAGGGATAGCTGAATGCAGATGCAGCGATTGCAGCTTTTACTTTGTCAAAATCCCAGTCGTGCATGATGTAGATGGTCTTGGGTACCAGGTGGGCAGGAAGCTGATCATACATTTCTTTCTTCCCTTCGCCTTCAAACCCGCCAAAAGTGATCGTTGGATTAGAAGAGCTGAAGAACCAGAATGACCAGCTGCGCAAACAGTACCACAACCAAACAGGCCCGATAGGGAAATAAAGAACATAAAAGTTCCAGAGTTCCCAATTCGTTATTTTTTGAAAGAGTTTCTTCATCTTTATTCCAGGTGAACAAAAATAAGTCTCCTGATAACATATCAATACTTTTTATTAACCAATTTTCCATTTATACTAAACATATGATATGAAACTACGCTTTACCATATTATTGCTGTTATGTTTTTCTATTCCTGTATTCAGCAGTATACATCCCTCAGCGGGGCCATCGCCAGTGCGAATGAGCATTGAAAACGCTGCCCCTTCTCCTGTATTAGCAACGTTTGCCACAATGAAGATGAGGGATATTGAAAAAATGGCCGGCCGAAAATTCAGCCTGAAAGAAAAGATCGCCATTAAGTTTTATCAATGGAAACTGCGGAAGCAATCGCTCCTTCCGAAAGGAAAAGAGAAAACTAACCTTGGCCAGGCTGCTTTGATACTGGGCATCGTAGGACTTGTAACATTAGTGATCCCTTATGCAAGCATCCTTTCAATCCCCTGCATCATATTAGCATTGGTATTTGGCTACCAGGCCAAAAAAGCCAACCCGCAAGACCGAAAAGCAAAGACGGCCATCATACTGGGATGGATAGGTGTCGGGTTGATCGTACTGGCTGTAGTGCTGCTTATTGCCATCCTTGCATCCTGGTCTGGTGGCTGGGGCTGATAAGTTGGTCTGTTTTCAGTAATATTGTTGCTGAAATACAAATCGTATATGCAGGTACCTACCGTAGCCGAATTATTCGCCAGTAACAAAAGCCCCGAAATACTTTTTTGGGTAGGCTGTGCCGGCAGTTTTGATCAGCGGGCGCAAAAGATCACCAGGGCATTTGTAACTATTCTTGATAAAGTTGGAATAAGCTATGCCATCTTAGGCAAGGAAGAGATGTGTACCGGAGATCCCGTTCGCCGTGCCGGAAACGAATTCATGTTCCAGATGATGGCCTACCAGAATATCCAGGTACTAAATAATTATGGTATCAAAAAAATAGTGACGGCCTGTCCCCATTGTTTTAATACACTGAAGAATGAATACCCGGCATTGGGAGGGAACTATGAAGTGATCCATCATACCACTTTCTTACAAGGATTGATTGATGAAGGAAAAATAAAGTTATCCGCAGGATCCAGTGGACAGGATGGCGGTTCCTTTAAAGGCAAAAAAATTACGTACCACGATAGCTGTTACCTCGGCCGATCCAACAATATTTATGAAGCACCCCGCAAAGTGCTGGAAGCATTGGATGCTGAGCTGGTGGAAATGAAACGTTGCAAAAGCAACGGGCTTTGCTGTGGTGCCGGCGGCGCTCAAATGTTCAAAGAAGAAGAAAAAGGCACCACCCGTATCAATATTGACCGCAGTAATGAAGCCATCGGAACCGGTGCTTCCATTATCGCATCCGCCTGTCCTTTTTGCAATACCATGATGACGGATGGCGTAAAGCTGGCTGATAAAGAAGATGACGTGAAAGTAATGGACGTGGCGGAGCTGGTAGCAGCCAGTATGGCTTAACTTTGTACTTATGAATTTCGACTACAAACACCTGCTCAGCGAAGATTTTCATCCCGGCTCCCGGGTATGGGTTTACCAGTGCAACCGGCTGTTCACATTAAATGAAGCCTTTGAAATAGAAGACTTGCTGAAGGATTTTACCACGCAGTGGAAAAGTCATGGTACCCCGGTAAAAGGTGAAGCGCATTTATTCTTCGGACAGTTTATTGTTTTGCTGGCCGATGAAACAGCTACCGGCGTCAGCGGTTGCAGTACGGACAGTTCGGTACGCTTGATCAAAGACATTGAACAACGCTACCGGGTAAATATGTTTGACCGGACCACCCTTGCATTTGTACTAAAAGATAAAATAGAATTGTTGCCTTTATCCCAACTATCTTATGCTGCAGAAAACGGGTTTATCAACCCGGATACCCTGTACTTTAATAACCTGGTGGAAACCAAACAGGAGCTGGAGCATCAATGGATCGTCCCGGTGAAAGAGAGTTGGTTGAAGAGTAAAATTTCTTTTTCCCCGACGTCTTCGTAGATTGTGTAACTATTCTATCTTGAATAGGTTCCACTGACCCTGTCGCCAGCTTATCAATCCCCAACCACAGACAGCCCGGAAGTTATCCGGGTCTTCCACATCAGGTTATCGCTGTTCACCGGAGAGAATACGCCATTATCTTAGCAACAATGCATATACCCTTTGCCTAACTGGTAAAACAAATGAAAACAAGATGGCCAATACGTACACCCAATTGCATATCCAGTGCATTTTCGCTGTTAAATACCGGGCTGCTTTAATAGCACCGGTCTGGAAAGAAAGATTACACAAATACATAACCGGCATCATCCAAAATCATGGACATAAAATGATCTCCATTAATACAATGCCAGATCATTTACATATGTTCTTTGGTATGCGGCCCACTCAATCTTTATCAGACCTTATGCGGATCGTTAAGGGTGATTCATCGGAATGGATCAATTCACAACGGTTTACGCCGAAGGCTTTTCGGTGGCAAGAAGGATATGGTGCTTTTAGTTACGAGAAAAGCAGGGTTAGCGTTGTGGCCACATATATTGAAAACCAGGAATTGCATCATGCGAAGAAATCTTTTTTGGAAGAATACAAGGGGTTTTTGGAGCATTTTGGAATTGATTATAACGAGCAATACATATTTAAAGCGTTAGAGTGATTGTTTTGCCCCGCTGGGGCAAAAAGAAATATTGCATCTGGCTAAAGTTACCGACCTATAGTCCCGAAGGGACAGAATACAAACCCCCTTTACCAATTGTCTTCCCTGTCCCGTAGGGACAAAATGCCGGTAGATACAAATCGTCGGAGATGTGTATTTACCCCGGCGGGGCAAAACCCGCTGATCAAAATTCAATGCCTTTTAATGTTATCGACCTATATCTCTATTGAACATATTACAAACCCCCTTTACCAATTGTCTTCCCTGTCCCGATAGGGACAAAATGCCGGTAGATACAAATCGCCGAAGATGTGTATTTGCCCCGGCGGGGCAAAACCCGCTGATCAAAATTCAATGCTTTTTAATGTTATCGATCTATACCTCTATAGAACATAATACAAACCCTCTTTACCAATTGTTTTCCCTGTCCCGTAGGGACAAAATGCCGGTAGATACAAATCGCCGAAGATGTGTATTTGCCCCGGCGGGGCAAAACAATGAATTCAATAAATGCGTCCTCTGGAATGATAATCGAAAAAAAATCATTTTACCGTTTTCAGCACCGCCTTCTTCACCGTCTTTGTAAAATTATACCCCGCACTCAACCGGAAATTTCTTGTCTGTGCCGTACTGAAGCTTTGCAGGTTAAAATTAGTCCCGTAGGTATAGTTCCTGTTTTGCTGCAGGAACGGGTCAATGATGTTAGCAGTGATTGTCAGTTTCTTTTCGAAGAATTTTCGTTGTATGCCCACATTCATGCTCCAGCTCCAACGGGCATAGCCCTGGGGATTAGCAAAACGGTTGAAAGTAAAACTGCCCGTGTAATTCCAAATGTCTTTCGGTGTGAAGGTGGTATTGATATTTGTGGTAAAAGAGCCACCGTTGCGATAGCGGTTCACGGTTTTGTCAAAGTTGCTGTACTCATTATAGGTATAACTGCCGCTCAGGTTCAGCTTGATCTTTTTGGAAAGAGTGAAACCGCCCCAGCTGCTGAGTTCATATTCTTTCCGTCCGCTGATATTCTCCCAGGTGATCTGTGTTTTCCCATCCGGCAATAAGGTCCTTACCTGGCTGAAGATATCTTCGACGATATTATATCCCAAACCGAGATTGATAAAATTAGCTTTCCGGGTGCGGCCCAGCACCAGGTCAAAGTTATGAGCAGTGGAAGCAACCAGGTTTTCATTACCAAAGCGAACATTATACGGATCACCAAAGTCAATAGTGGGGTTCAGTTCGTTGATGCCGGGCCGGCGGATCGTACGCCGGTAAGCCAATGTAAGATTGAGTTTTTCTTTCCAGTTACGGTTGATGTTGGCAAAAGGCAGCCAGGTGAGATAATTATTTTTAGCATCCCTGTTCTCTTTGAACAATTCAAACCGGATGGCAGTAAATTCAGCAGAAGTACCGGCTGTAATACTGAAGTTCTCTTTTACTATCTGCCGTACAGAAAACCGGAAGTTCGTTACACCCTGGTGAAATTTAAATTCATTGCTCAACAGGCCGGATGGCAAAAAGATAAGTTCCGGCTTTTTCAGGTAACTGGCATCCACTTCAATATGACTATTGGTACGACCGTAATAAGTGCCGGCAGATATAAACGTTTTTTTATTACTCAATGGACGGTCATAGTTTACTCTTACGTTATAACCGCTGGTCTTGTTATCCGTTAGTTGCTCCTGGGTGGAGTCCGTGCCGTTGGGTGTATGATCGGGATAAAAAAATTGCTGGTAAAAATCCCTGTCTGATGTATTGATGGAAAAATTGACACCGGTAATGATCTTCAATGTTTCTCCTGGCACTTTGCCTTTTTTGGTGTAGGTAAAGTTGGCATTGGGACTGTAGTTGTCGCCATTATTTATTATATCCCGTTCACTCAGCCTGTAAATAAAACCAAAGCGATTGATGTTGGTGTATTCTGTAGTACTGTTGTTAATGAAATTATTCTGGTTGTATTGCAGTACAAAATTGACCGATTGCGTTTTAGAAATATCATAATCAAGGTTAAACCTTACATTCGGACGCCAGTTTTTATTGAGGTAGTTGTTTTTAGTATTGAAGAAGTTGTTTGAATCAGCATAGATATTATTCCGGATAGAATATCCATCACCCTGCAACCGGTTATATCCAATACCGGCATTGATGCTAAGCGAAAAGACTTGTTTGCGGTAGCTGAAGTTTCCACTGAGACCAGCTTCTCCCCTGCTGCCGGCTGAGATATTGATCCGCCCGCTTCTTCCCACTTTTCCTTTTTTGGTGGTAATGTTTATCACGCCTCCCTGTTCATTAGCATATTGAGGCGGCGGGTTGGTCATCACTTCTATTTTTTCAATGGAACTGCCGGGCATCGATTCCAGCAGGTCCTGCAATTGCTGCAAATTCAATTCCACCGGTTTATCATCAATTAATATTTTAGGTTCTTTTCCCCGCACGGTTATTTTACCGGTTGGATCTTTGGAAACAAGCGGTACACTGGTTAGCAGATCGCTGGCATTACTGCCGGCGGCAATAGCGGATTCGCCTGCATTAAAAGTAATATTGCCATCCTTTGATTGTATGAGTGGTTTCTCCGCATACACGATCACCTCTTCCAGTTGGGAACTGGCATTTAGTTTTAAGACCACATCATTAAGGTTAAAATCAAATCGTTCAGCACGAAAATTAATACTGTCCAATACCAATGGCTGCATACCGGAGCTGGAAAAGCGAAGCCGGTAATACCCGAATGGCAGTTTTTCAAAAATAAAACTCCCAGTTTTGTCTGTGGCAGTAACCCTGCGTTTGGTGGTATCTTTTAGTGGTATTAAAACCACCGTGGCACCTTCCAGGGCTTTTTTGGTTTCGTCCAGTACGGTACCAGTTACCACGCCAAGTTCGGTACCCTGGGAGAAGGAAGTAAAGCCAAAGGCTGAAAGGATGGTAAGTAAGGCGAGTTTTTTCAAATCGGGAATAAAACCTGGTTTCCACAGGCCGGGTAAAGATACAGCCAAGTGAGTTAATCCATTGACAGCGAAGTGGCTGAACGGTTATTTTTAGGAACAAAGGACCGGGTTAGGGTACTGACATCTTGTCATACATAAGGGCCTTAGCAGTATATTTGTACTCCAATCGAACATTTTATGATTGATCTAGTGACAGATAAGGCAGCCGGGATTGAACAGAACCAGCACGACGAAAACCGGCAGGGTGAGGCTTTTGCGCCTTTTACTGTTGACCCCAACCTGTATAAAAAACGGTTTTACATCGAAAGCTACGGTTGTGCCATGAATTTTGCCGACAGCGAGATCGTGGCCTCTATTTTAAATAACGAAGGTTTTGGCGCCACCCGCAACGTGGAAGAGGCCAACCTTATATTCATTAATAC
>JBEBIF010000541.1:0-2106 GCA_040080515.1 Chitinophagaceae bacterium
CTATAAGATCCCGGTTTTGCTTTTTTTCTTGCGATGGCTTATTGTCAACATCGGGCGCTTTTAAAATATCTTCTGCTTGTTGCGCTTTTCCTTCCTCTGCTGACGCCGGCTTTTTTTTAATTACTTCAGAGATCAACACCTTCTTCAAATAGTTGTGACTGATCCTGTCCGCTTGCTCTGCAAATATGGCTACCAGCCTTTTACCTGCAATAGCTTGTATGAATTTTTCAACGATCACCTTTTCTGATATACCGGAATCAGTTTCTCCCACCTGTTGCAGTATTATCTTACGAAGCAACCTGTTTACTTCTTTCTTTTCTTCTGTTGACAAAGCTTCGGCTATCTTTTCAACGCTTGTCACCAATGGTTCCAGGTTTGGCAATTCTGCAAATGATATCTCCTGAATTAATTGGTAAAAGGTCTTTTCGGGCAATTGCCAGGTTATTCGTTGCTGTACATTTTCCCGGGAGACAAGTTCCTTCATTACAGTTTTTATATGCCCGCTAAACCCCTGATCTAACAGTATGTTCAGTTCTTCAAAAAAAGATCTTTGTTCCTTAATAGTGTACCACCAGGGCAAAATTCCCTGCCGAAGGAAATAGACAAATGCTTCAAAGAAATTTTCATGGCTGCTTAGCTTTGTAGTACCTGTTTCAGATCCGGAGCTTACAGACATCCTTTCTTCTAATTGCTTTCGTAATTGCTCAGATACGTTTATGGCCAGCTGTTCCAGCCAGTTTCCTTTTTCGTCCAGTACAATATCTAACTCCATCCTGTCAATCTTTACTGCAGCACCCGGAATATTTATCCTGTTTAACGTTTCCTCCAGTGTTTCTATCATCTGCTTGCCTGACCAGTCCGTTACTTTTTTTTGAAAGGCAAAAGCATCCTCTGTGCCGCTATATTGCAGGTCGATGATCGTTTTTTGTATGATGCTTTTTCTTTCTTCGTTCATTTCTTACGGAATAGTTGTATTGATACCAGTTGCAATTCTCGTCAATGCCGTAATGTAAGCTGCTTTAGTTGTCGCCTCTCCATTAGCTGTTACCCTGGCTATTTCTCCGGTAGCGTCACTTCCTATCAGCTTAACAATGCCCCTTTGTGGTGTGCTGAATGGCTGCAGGTTCGTTAACCAATTCTTTATATTATCATCAATTAATTTAAAGACAGGTTGCAGAGGTATCTTACCACTGGTAAATCCATTCCTCTGAATACAAACTATATGCATGGCAAGCTGAACAAGAATACGATATAGCTTTAATGCCAGCATCCTTAGTTGATTCTTTTGGGCTGCCGCCTGGGGACTATCGTTCGGTAAGATCAGGATCAAAGTATTCAACTCCTGGAACCATTTTTCCAATGCCTGCTGGATAGTGAGGTTTACCTGGGCACCAGCTACATTATTACTTAGAATTTGCAGACTTACGAAAAAATCAACCTGGTCATTCATTGACAAACTGGTAATATTAATACCATTAACCCCAAATTTTACAAACATTGGAAGTACTTCTCTGCCGTAGGAAGGGAAGGCTTCCCTGAAATTCACAAAATTAGTCGGGTCTTCCTGTGGGAATGAAGTAAAGGCACTTACAATCTTTGGAACTTCTGAGCAAACTTTAACGATCGCAGGTGCCGGGTTTACCACCACACTCACATTTGCAGTTGCTGTTCCACCCCTTCCATCGTTCACCGTTAATGTAAATACATAAGTGCCGGGCACAAGACCTGTGACCTGTGTTTGCGGAGCTGCCGGATTAGCGATCTGTGGTGCGGCTGCTCCTACCGGCCCGGTTGTCATTTGCCAATCGAATGTCAATGGGTCATTATCCGGGTCCGAAGAAGAACTTCCATTCAGGTTAATGGCATTTACAGGAAGAGTGATGGGTGCCACTGTTCCAACTACTGCGATTGGTGGCCGGTTAGGCGGCGGTGCTACTGTCACTTTCACCGTATCTGTTGCAGAAAGATTCTGGTTATCGGTTGCCGTAAGACTAAACTCGTATGTACCTGGTTGTAATCCAGTTACGGGTGTAGTAATGCTGCCGGAAGCCACAATACCTGGTGTGCCAGGCCCGCTTTCCTTTTTCCACAGAAGTACTAATGGAC
>JBEBIF010000542.1:0-2073 GCA_040080515.1 Chitinophagaceae bacterium
GCACATCGGTGAAGGAACTGATGACGCCGCTCATAAGGAGATCGGCAAAGTAATAAAAGCAAACCTGTTCAAACGAAAAATAGTAGCGGTGCATGGGGTGGCGATGGACTACAGGCAGGCGGCCTCTTTTGAAGGAGTGGTATGGTGCCCGGCATCTAATTATTTTTTATTGGGAAAGACTGCGGCGGTCAACCAGTGGAAACGGCAAACTAAAATTGTTTTTGGCACAGATTCCACCCTTACTTCTTCCTGGCATGGGGCAGCGCATTTTATGGCAGCTCTTGATTCCGGCATGGTCACAGAAAAAGAATTGCTTGATATGCTGACCGGATTACCCGCTGCCTTATGGGGATTCAAAGACCGCGGAGTGATCAAAGAGAAAATGAAAGCCGACCTGGTTATAAAACAAAAAAGCAATAACCTGTTTAATAACTACCAGGAAGAAATGCTGCTTGTAGTGAAAGGAGGGGAGACCGGGCTGGCAGCGGCAGCGGTTTTTGCACAATTACCCGCCCGGGAAAAAATAAATTATGAGCACATCAGTAACGAAGGCAGCTCTTTTTTTGTAAAGGCAGGTATCACTAAACTGGTGAATGCTATACTTTCCTATTATCCGCAGGCCAAAATACCATTTGAGCTTGCCTGATACAATTTAAAAGAATGCCTCATTTGTTCAATACCATTCATCTGTTCAAATCCAGGCTAAAAGGATTGCCAAAGGATATTGGTGCGTCACTTGGTCTTCACCGGTCCTTTTTTACAAAGGAAAAAGGCAGCCGCATACTGGTGTATCATGGTGTATGCCGGAAAGATCATCTAAAGTTCAACACCCTTTTTGTAACTGCAAAAGCATTTGAGAAGCAGCTGCGCCTTTATAAAAAATATTGCTCGGTTATTTCCCTTGAGGATCATTATGAACAACGGTTCAGCAAAGACCGGTTCAATGTCTGTCTCAGTTTTGATGATGGCTTTGCCAACAACTATCAATATGTATTGCCGCTGCTGGAGCAATATGAAGTTCCGGCTGTTTTTTTTGTGACGGGTATCCGGGAATCAGGTCATGATATTTTGTGGAATGATGTATTAGCAATTGCTTATAAATACGGGCCACAGCAATTCACTTTCCGGAATGAAAAGTATATAAAGCGCCGGGATGGTAAATATATTGATGCAGTATCCGGTGTGCTCCTGTCCGACAGGCTTCGCACTACCGGCTTTGCAGAAAAAGAAGAAATGATAGCGTTGCTCGGTTTATATAAAGAAAGAGCAGATGAAGAGTACTGGTTGCAACAGACCCGGGAGCAGCTCAGGGAGTTGTCTTCTTCCAAATGGGTCACCATCGGTAGTCACAGCCAGTATCATAATGACCTGGCAAAGTTGCCAGCCGCAGTGGCACAGGAAGATATGATACGATCAAAACATTTTTTGGAGAGCATCACCGGAAAGGAAATAAAAGCTATTGCTTTTCCATACGGGTCATACAATCCGGAAACGATAAATGCAGCAAAAGCCGCAGGATTCTCCCAATTACTGGCTACTGAGTTTCTTTTCCCGGAAGATGGCAGCGACACAACTTTACGGGAAAGACTTACGATAAACCCTTTTATATCAGGCGTCAATCAATTATATGCCACCATCAGCGGAAGTTATACCTAATAAGGAAATGCAAACCTATACCATCAGCCGGTTGACCAGGGACTCTGTAAAGGATCTTACCTGGCTGCATGCGGAAGTATATGGTAAGGCGGCAGCTCCTGATTTTTTTATAAAGAAATACAACACGGCCTATACCGGGGTGGAATACGTTGGTTTCATCGCTTACAATGCGGATCAAATCCCTGTGGCTTTTTACGGAGTGATCCCCTGTTTTATTGAGTACAAAGGAGAGCTGATGTTGTCGGCACAATCAGCCGATACGATGACGCATCCGAAGCATCGCTTCAAAGGAATGTTTGTGGACCTTTCTAATAAAACATTTGATTTGTGCAAAGAATTGGGCATCCGGTTGGTCTTTGGTTTCCCTAATCAAAATTCTTATCATGGTGCCGTCAATAAACTCGGCTGGAAGATGAC
>JBEBIF010000543.1:0-2072 GCA_040080515.1 Chitinophagaceae bacterium
ATACTTCATTGGGGTTGGCAGGATTGATATCAAGGTCAGCACAGCCGGTATTATCATCCACAAACAAGGTTTGTTTCCATGTTTTACCACCATCGGTTGTTTTATATACTCCCCTGTCTTTATTAGCAGAATACAAATGTCCCAGTACTGCCACCCAGGCAATATTGGGATCAGTGGGATGCAATTGTACTTTACCGATATGATGTGATTCTGGTAGACCAAGATATTCCCATGTTTTGCCATTGTTGCTGCTTTTGTAAACACCCACCCCTGCATAAGATGAGCGGCTGCTGTTTACTTCGCCGGTGCCGACCCAGATGATTTTGCCCGACCAGTTAATGGCGATATCACCAATAAACAACATATCAAGACTATCCATAATGGGGGTGAAGCTTTGCCCATTGTTGGTGGTATGCCAGAGGCCGCCCGTGGCATAGGCCACATAAAATTCGGTTGGGTCTTCGGGGTTGGCCTCCACATCAACTACCCGGCCACTCATGATGGAGGGGCCGATATTACGGAAAGGAACGTCTTTAAGCAACGAACGGGACTCAAGCTGGCGTCTCTGGTCCAATCCCTGCATGCGTTCACCCGCTGGAGTAGGGTTAACTTGAGACCAGGTTGTTAAAGCAGTGGCTGTACAAAGAACAAGCAGGAAAAATTGCCCTAATTTTGAAAACATAAACAGCTGATTTTGGCGTTAATAGTAGGGAAGTGGTATGGCTCGCAGCTTATGGCTAAAAGCGCATCGTTTCTCTTCAAACTTACTAAACTATGCGGTTAATTATTATACTCCTCTTATTTATTTCGATAAACGGTTTTGGCCAGTGGAAAACCTATATTCTGAGTGTAAAAGGGGACACCTTGAACCGGGTGGATATGAAAGGATTGAAACAAGGGCCCTGGGTAATTAAAGTACCTGATCTGCGGGGTGAAAGGGGGTATGAAGAGGAAGGCTATTTTGAGAACGACCAGAAGGAAGGTACCTGGAAACGGTTTTCGCTAGAAGGGGTGAAGATAGCAGAAGAAACCTACCGCTGGGGCAAACTGAATGGCAGGCAGTACTATTTCACCTATAACGGAGGATTGATGCGGGAAGAAAGCTGGCGGGCCATCGACCCGGCCAATGCGTACGATACGGTGTCGGTGTACGACCTGAAAGATCCCACTAAAGAGATCAACCGGGTGATAGTGAAGAATGATGGTGTAGCACTGAAGCATGGCAAATGGAACTACTACGACCCGAGAGAAGGTAAAATAGAAGCCACGGAATATTATGTGATGAATAAACTGCAGACGGATGACGGCGGCATGATAGATGATGAGAACATCAGACCACTAAGTGTGAGTGATGGAAAGGCCAAATCCGATACGGCTGGTAACAAAAAGGTCGCCAAGCCACAGGCCATACTGGACTACGAAAAGAAAAATTCCGGTAAGAAAAAAGTGAAAGTGAGAGATGGGAATACCGGGAATTTGCCTAAGCCCTGATCTTAAATTAGACTATTGGTCGCATTCTTTGGCGACGGTGTATTGGATGTTGGTCTCGAAAAACTCCTCTTTTCCAGTTATTTGATTTATGAACGAAATTCCGACAGGGATTTTATATTTTCCTTCTATAGCCGGTGTTTTCTTCGAGAAGATGGCAAACCCTTCTTCGCCTAAATCTACCTTTTTCCCATCTATAAAGCATTTTGGCAGTACTGCCTTACTGAAGTTCCCAATACCTGCTTTTATTTCTATTTTATCGCCCGGACTTAGGGTATTACTATTTTGACTGATTAATGGAGAATAAGAATCAAAGAAAAAGATCATGCAGCCAGATTTTGCATCACAGTAAGCTGTTGTAGTATTCTCGATGATAGTTATGTCATTTTGAAGGATCGTTAATAAGCTGATCAAAGAAATGTCAGTGTGGTTTCTTTTAATCTTTTCACTTTTCAGAATACTATCTTCACTTAAAAGAGAAATAAATCTGTTAAGGAACATAAATTTCTTTTCAAATTCTTCCTTTAGCATTGAGTCAGTATTTAGTACCGATTCTTTGTAGTTTGTTACTCTTGAGATGAGAT
>JBEBIF010000111.1:0-9398 GCA_040080515.1 Chitinophagaceae bacterium
CGTTCCTTTGGTGATGCTGTCCAGGTACTGCAGCACACTCATGGTAAATGTGGCGCTGCGGTGGCCGCCACCACTTGTATTGATCAGTAACAGCAGGGGTTTATCACTATCCTGTTTTTTCTTCCAGGTATTCAGTATGCTGATCATGTTTTGCTTGTCGGCTTCCACATTTTCTTTGGAGCATTGTGCCAGCAGGTTTTCCCGGGTGTAAGCGGGCCGCTCCTCTTTATTCCAGTAATTGATGCCGTAGGCTTTGTTTCGGGGATCGATCAGGTCTGCCTTATAAAAAATATTTAATACCAGCACCAGCCCGATAAGATACGGGATGCTCCAGCTTTGCAAAAAATAAGTGACCGCTCCGGCCACACCAATCAGGATGGAAAAGAAAATAGTGATACTGGCAGCAGCCGGCAGTTGAAAGAAAGCATAATCCAATACAAAGCCGATAAATACCAGGAATAAAAAAGCAGCAAACACAGAAAGAATGGCTGCAAAGTGATGTCGCTTGAAAATGGAATCCACAAATTCATTTGTATAGTGCGACACATCCCTTACCGGTTTTATCTTAAAAGGGGATTCGAAATAATTGTTCACTTTTAGTAAAGGCGCCCCGTGATAGACTTCCTTTATAGGATTAAGGTGAGTAATATAAGATTTCGGGTTGCTGATCACCGGCATCATCCGCCTGAGGATAGAGATATCTGCCCGAAAAAAATAAATGAACGATGCTGCCAGGATAAATATCAGTCCGCAAATAAAACCACCAAACAGGAAAAGGATCTCTGTAGTGCTGATAAGCTCTTTGTAATGATCAAACCGGTACGCTTTAATAAAATAGAATACCAGGAAGATCACAGGGATAACCGAGTTGTTTATACAATATTTTAAAAAAGGATTGGTGGTGGCTGCCAGGAAACGAAAATGTTTGCAAAACAAAATGAATGTGGCAATATTCCAGCTCATGATAAACATACCAACGGATGCGCCGACAATAGCAGAGCTGAAAGAATTTACGTTACCCAGGTATTCCGGCGCCAGGAACAAGGAATCAGCGCCGAATGTTTTCATAAAAGTTCCGTTAACCGTAGCAAAGAGTATAAACCAGAATAGCAGCAGCACCTGGTATTTCCTTACATGAAGGAACACTAATTGTATGGGAAAGGAATGGTAAAATCCTTTTAGCCAGGCTTTCATGAATTTGGCGAATAGTTATTTCTTAAAAATACTGATTATTAACTGGGGTTTCAAATAACCAGTCGAAGGGGGTTGTTAATTAGTTGCCCGGCTGCGAACAAGGTATGATATCCATACCAGCGACAGCAGCAGCAGCATAGCCACCAGCTGATGCAATTGTGCCATCCATTCAAAAATGCCCCATTGATTGGGAACGATCTTTAAACTGGTCAATACAGCAAGAACTCCGAGTAACACTTGTACCATAACCAATACCAATGGCCACCAGCGGGTATTCTTAAATAAGGAGGAGCCGGGTGTTTTACAGAGTTTCACCGTTAACCATATTATTAGTGCCAGAAGGATATAGGCCAGTCCACGATGTATGAAATGGATCAACACCCTGTTGTCTACCAAATTCAGCAACCCTTCATCATTGCTCATCATTCCGGAAGGAATAAAATGCCCGTTAATATCCGGCCAGGTAGGGGCAGCTGTGGCAGCTTTATGGCCTGCCATAAAAGCACCATAGATCAATTGCACCACCAGCACCGCTATGATGCCAAGATTAAGTTTTCTTATCGATGCGCTAATAACCAATTTTTCTTTTGGCACCAGCAGTTCCATGGCAAACCAGAAAGTATAACACAACAAGCCCAATGCAAAAACGAAATGTATGGCCAGGTTAATTGGTTTTACATAAATGGCATCACCGGCCAGTCCGCTGGCCACCATTATCCATCCGATAGCACCTTGCAATGTGCCCAGTAAAAAAAGAATGAGCATCGGCCTTACCATTGACGGTTTGAAGCGGCGCTGAAATAAAAAAACGAAAAAGGGAATTGCAAATACCACTCCAATGAGCCGGGCCCAAAACCGGTGAAACCATTCCCAGAAGAAAATGAATTTGAAATCTTTTAAGGTGAAATCAGAATTTAGCAGGCTGAACTGTGGCGTCTGTTTGTATTTGGAAAATTCCGTCAGCCATTGCTGTTCATTCATTGGCGGCATGGTGCCCGTTACCACATTCCATTCGGTAATGGAAAGTCCTGACCCGGTCAGCCGTGTGATGCCTCCCAGCAAGATCTGGATCACAATCATTCCAACACCCACCAGCAGCCAGATGGCTACAGGCCTGGAGGAACGATGTGAAAGTTTGTCTGTCATTGCGGGTGCAAAGTTAGCGGTGGAACGTTGCTTCAAACAATTTTTGTTGCGCATTATTTCGCAACTTGCAGTACCATGCTGCTCCCTTTTTACCAGGATAAATTATTGGAAGCCGGTTGCGATGAAGCCGGCCGTGGCTGCTATGCCGGACCTGTTTTTGCGGCAGCTGTTATACTGCCCAAAGGGTTTCATCATCCGCTGCTGAATGATTCTAAACAGTTGTCTGAAAAAAGCCGGGACCTGCTACGTCCCATCATTGAAAAAGAAGCTATCTCTTTTGCGGTAGCCAGTATTGATAACAGAGAAATTGATCAGATCAATATCCTGAAAGCTTCTTTTAAGGCTATGCACCTGGCGGTGGACCAGCTGAAAAAGAAACCGAAGTTGTTGCTGATCGATGGCAATCGTTTTATTCCTTATAAAAAGATCCCGCATCAGTGTTTTATAAAAGGAGATGGCCGTTTTGCCTCCATCGCAGCTGCCAGCGTTTTAGCAAAAACGTACCGGGATGAATTGATGCAGGAATTACATTCAGAATTTCCCCGCTATGGCTGGAGTCAAAATAAAGGATATGGCACGGCCATTCATCGTAAAGCCATTGAAGAATATGGGTTGTGTAAATACCATCGCAAAAGTTTCCGGCTGCTGCCGGCGCCATCACTGCTTTTTTAATTACGATTCGGCCCATTCGCCCAGGCCTTCCCGTATCAGCAGTGGCGTTTCTCCGGTGCAATCAATAATGGTGGAAGGTATCATGCCACCAATACCGCCATCAATGATGTATTCCACTTCATTTATAAAATTTTCATGCATTACTTCGGGATCGGTATAGTCTTCCACCATCTCTCCGGGAAGTGAGGCACTTAATATGGGACGACCCAATTCATTAACAATGGCTTTGGCAATATTATTATCCGGAATACGCAACCCGATGGTGTCTTTATTGCTTTGCAGTATCCGGGGTACCATTTTGCTGGCTGGCAAAATAAACGTGTAGGGCCCGGGCAATTTTTCCTTCAACAACCGGTAAATGGGGGTGGAAAGGGGTTTTGTAAAATCACTCAGATGGGAAAGGTCGCTGCATACAAAGGAGAGCTGGGCTTTTTTAGGGTCCACTTTTTTGATCCGGCAAATTCGTTCCACTGCTTTTTGTTGCAAAATGTCACAACCCAAACCATAAACAGTGTCAGTAGGATAAATGATGATGCCACCCTGTAGCAGGCTTTCCACCACCTGTTTTATCAGGCGTGGCTGTGGGTTGTCTGGGTGTATGTGTAATAACATAGCCGGTTAATCCAAAACAGGTTTACCAGGTTTTTGCGGCATTGCGCCACAAGGAGTTGAGAGAAAAAGAAGCTGCACAACCCCGGTATTTACCCTTCACGTTAAAAAACATCTCTAAAAGCCCTATTTGGCCTACAAGTTGTAATTTGGCGGCAAATTAAGTTTGCCCTTTTATGCAATTACGACCAGTTGCCACATTTGATACCATCAGCCCGGAGGTCTTCAAAAAAGATTTTTACAATCCCGGCAACCCGGTAGTTATCAAAAACCTTGCTAAAGACTGGCCTGCTTATACTAAATGGAACTGGGATTACTTCAAACAGTTAGTTGGCGAAAAGAAGGTTCCTTTATATAACAACGTTAAAAGCGATGCCTATACTCCCATCAATACTGCCGACGATTACAAGACCTTTGGCGAATATATAGACATGATTAGTGCCGGTCCTGCTGCCTGGAGGATA
Source organism: Chitinophagaceae bacterium (assembly GCA_040080515.1). Lineage (GTDB taxonomy): Bacteria > Bacteroidota > Bacteroidia > Chitinophagales > Chitinophagaceae > JJ008. The sequence continues at coordinate 4,086 of JBEBIF010000111.1, forward strand.
TTTCTGTTCAATATTTTTGACCATGCCCCGGAACTTACTAAGGATTTTACCTGGCCCGAGCATCTGATGAAGGGCTTTGTAAAAAAATACCCGATGTTGTTTACCGGTGGTGCGGGCAGCATTACCCACATGCATTATGATATCGATCTCTCCCATATTTTACATACCCAGTTTGGCGGAAGAAAAAGAGTACTGATGTTCCCCAATAAAGAGCAGCATAAGCTTTACCGCAAACCTTTTGAAGTGTTGAGCATGGCCGATTTTTCTAATTATTATGAGCAAAATGGTTCTCCGGATTACGAAAAATTTCCGGCACTGAAACTGGCGGAAGGGTTTGATTTTATATTGGAACCCGGCGATACGTTATTCATGCCGGCCGGTTACTGGCACCATATGGAATACCTGGACAGTGGTTTTGCTATGAGCCTGCGGGCCATGCAGCCTTCTTTTTCGGGAAAAATAAAGGGCGTCTGGAGCCTTATCGGCATGCGCAGCATAGATACGATGATGAAAAAAACAATGCCGCAATGGTGGTATAAAAGAAAAGAAAAGAAAGTGTACAGAAATGCAGCGAAGGTGCTGTCCAGCACCTGATCTTCCAAAGAAGAAGACACTCCGGACAACCCGCTTCCAACTCACTTCACCCTCAATTCATCTATCGTTTTGCGCATCCAGTAATCGGTAACGGAATAATAGCTCACCGTGTGAAAAGCCACCTTGCCTTCCTTATCTACGATCACCTGCGTGGGATAACCGGGTATATCATAGGAGTCCGCTATCTTCTTTCCTTCCGGTATTACATTATATTTAAATTCATGTTCCTTAAGATAAGATTCCAGTTGTTCTTTCTGATCCAGTGCTACAGCAATAAATACCACATTGGGATCAAATTTATAATCATCCACTATCTTATTCAGGTAAGGACGTTCTGCTTTGCATGGCGGACAAGTGGTGAACCAGAAATTGATCACCAATACTTTCCCTTTTAACTGCTTTGTATCCACCAGGTTCCCGTTCATATCATTGGCGCTGAAACCATCAAACTTCTTTCCTGTTTTAAAGGCGGTGGTCTCGGCAGGTTTGGGAGCTGCCATGGCCCTTCTCAATTGCTCTTCCTTGCTGATACCTGATAATAAAAACCCTTTACTGGCATCTTTTGGATTGGAGGGTATGATCTCGTACTCACCACCCATCATTACAAGCATGGCTTCATTATAATTATACTGTTTACCTGTTGAATCTTTAAATACACTTGTCTTCAGCACATGGTACTCTCTGCCATTGTAAGTAAAAGAGTATTGGCTGTTGGCAACAGCAGCTGATAAAATTAAAAAAATGGCGATGAACAATTTTTTCATAAAGGGTTTTTAGACCGTTAAATTAATGAATCTGCACGAAGAAGGTTCAATGGCCCCGACAGGTTGCATTTTCCACCAGGAGCTTTCATACTATTTGGCATTCCGGGTAACAATAATGCCTCCGCAAAAGGGAGGCATTATTAATTAGTACTTATTAAATATTATTTTTCTCAGGCTATCGTCCACACTTCATTTCCCTTCAGCAGCTTATCCAGATCGGCTGGTTTTCTTGACTTCGCTTCTTCTATTTGTGCCGCCATCACATCTTCATAACAGGCTCTGTTGGTTTGGTAGAATACACCAAATGGCCTTGGCAGATGGCCTTCGCTTTTAGGATCATCAAATATGCGGGTCAGTATTTGTGCTTTGTAAATATCCTGTTCATCATGCACCCAGCAGTCATCTGCGCTGTAGCCATCACTAAAGTTGATCACTACCGGCCGGAAACCATCGAGTTTGATCCCCTTATCGGCGGCAGCGCCAAATACCAATGGCTTGCCTTGCTCCAGGAATAATGTTTCTGCTTGCTTGCTGCTTTTTTCAGTAAATATCTCAAAGGCCCCATCATTAAAGATGTTGCAGTTCTGGTATATTTCTAAGAATGAAGCTCCTTTGTGCTGGTGGGTGCGCAGCAGCATAGCTTGCATATGTTTGGGGTCACGGTCCATGGTGCGGGCCACAAAGGTGGCATCTGCGCCAAGGGCCAGTGCAGCAGGGTTGAACGGGTGATCAATACTTCCCATCGGTGTGCTTTTAGTGATCTTATGCTCTTCTGAAGTGGGGGAGTACTGGCCTTTTGTCAAACCATAGATCTGGTTATTGAACAAAAGTATGTTTACGTCAAAATTTCTGCGCAGCAGGTGAATGGTATGATTGCCACCGATGCTCAGGCTGTCGCCATCACCGGTTACTATCCAGACACTCAGTTCTGGCCGGGAGGCTTTCAGTCCTGAAGCGACCGCTGTGGCCCTTCCATGGATGGAGTGCATGCCATAGGTGTTCATATAATAAGGAAACCGGCTGCTGCAGCCGATACCGGATATTATAGCAATATTTTCACGGGCAATGCCCAGTGTTGGCATTACTTTTTGTACTTGTGCCAAAATGGAATAGTCTCCGCAGCCGGGGCACCAGCGTACTTCCTGGTCGGTGGCAAAATCTTTGGCGGTAAGGGCAGGGGCAATTGTTACGTCACTCATATTAAAATAGGTTATCGCAAATTTAAAGAATATCGAAAGGAATATCGAACAAGGGACGAGGAATTTCGAATATCGAATGAAATACCGGTTTCGGGGCAACGGGTTTCACCCGATGCTATTCATGTTTGACCCCTGTCGGGGTCCGTTTACTTCGATCACTTACTTCTGCAACGGGTTTCACCTATTGTTATTCATGTTTGAATCCTGTCGGGGTCTGTTTACTTCGATCGCTTACTTCTGCAACGGGTTTCACCCATTGTTATTCATGTTTGAATCCTGTCGGGGTCTGTTTACTTCGGCGTTCAGAATTCCTTGTTCATCTGTTCATCAGTTCTTCAGCTCTTCCCAATACTCAGCCGCCCGGCGGGTATGTGGTATAACGATGGTACCCCCTACAATATTGGCCACGGCAAATACTTCATACACCTGTTCGGTGGTCACCCCCAGTTCATAGGTTTTACCCAGGTGGTATTTGATGCAATCATCACAACGGAGCACCATGCTAGCAACCAGTCCCAGCAGTTCCTTCGTTTTTACATCAAGTGTGCCGGGGGCATAGGAGTTTGTGTCAAGATTCCAGAGGCGATTGATAACGAGGTTGTCTTTACTAAGGATCACCTCATTCATCCGGGCCCGGTATTCATTAAATTCTTTTACCAGATTACTCATGATATATGTTTTAGAACATCAAATGTAGAAAATGTACCCTTTCGTCAAATCCCGGTATCCAAAACGTTGGCAAATGAGTATTTTCATACCACAATGGGAAGTGCTGCTTTTAACAATTTTCTTTAAATCAACCGGGCATAATGCCACTTTCATAAAAAAAACACCGTCTCTCAGCCATGATGCACAAAAAGAAACTACTGACCGTTCTTTCATTAGCTGCCTTTGTATTGTTAAGCCTGGCCGCAATAAAAGCCCCCTACCAAAAAGAAAGGAACCTGAAAATTTTACCCAAAAACATAAGCGATGCTAAATTAGACAGTATTATGAATACCTATAATATTGCCCTTGGAGTAAAATGTGATTTTTGCCATGTGTCCGTAAAAAACTTTATAAATTTTGCAGACAGTCTTGACTATGCTTCTGATAAAGAACCGATGAAAGACAATGCCCGGAAGATGATGGAAATGACTATCCACCTTAATAAGACCTATTTCTATTTTAATAAAGACGTGGAGCCCGAATATTTAAATACAGTGACCTGCAAAACCTGTCACCGCGGTGAGCCTTTTCCTCCGGAACATTAAGATCATATCACGGATGTCACTTACTTTACTGATGTATTAATCCGTGCTAATCCTGTTTTCAATCACAGTAATCAGCGATCCTCTTTACATGATTTAAGCCATGCTTTTATCCCCTTTACGATTTGTGTTGCTGCCGCCTGGTGAAATTCAGGATCAAGGATCAGTTGTTCATCTTCCTTATTACTTAAAAAAGCTACTTCCACCAGGCAGTTCGGATAATCCGTAGGGCCGTTCAATGCAAAATTGAAATTGCCGATATTTCCAAAATCTGCCAGTCCCAGTTCCAGCATGCTTTCCTGTATGTATTTTGTCAATGGCCGGAAACCGATATAGCGGTAATAAGTGCTTACTCCTTTCACACTGTCTTTTACGGAAGAATTCAAATGAATGCTGATCAGAAAATCAGGATCCTCTTTAGCCACCATTTCAATTCGCTCCGGCATGCTTAATGACGTGTCGCTCGCTCTTGTCATATAAACGTTAGCTCCTTCTTCCTGCAGCGCTTTCTCCAGTTGTTTAGCGATAAGCAGCGTATATTTTTTCTCTGCAATGGCTGTTGTAATTCCGGTAGCGCCGGTGTTATCACCACCATGCCCGGCATCCACAGCCACCTTCAGGTGTTGGATGGTTAGGTTTTTAGGTTGTCTTTTTATTTTTATAACCAGTCGTTTATTCTGGTAATAAATACTGTAGCCCCAGTGCTGTGCATGTTTCAGTTCAATGATGACACGGAACACATCATCTTCTATTTGCTCCGGGTAAGCGTTTGTAACTTCTTTGGCCCCTGACCGCTGCGTTATCCAATTGGTATTGCTGGTAGCGCCAAAAATGTCCACAATAATTCTGGATGGATTTATTTGCTGCATACTTCTGTAAGGAAGTTTTTCATCCAATGCGATAGTAACATAATCAAAGCAGTCATTACCATTAACCATCCAGCTACTCGTAAGATAGCTGAGCTGTTCTTTGAGGGTACTATCTTTTTGGAAGTTTACTTTTGGCAACCATGCAAAATGATCTCTTGACAACTGCACTTTATAGTTAACAATCGTGCTGTCGGCCACCTTCATCACCACCCCTGTATCGAGAAAAGTCATCTTGGCACCGCCCAGCCGGTCAGCACCTAACCCATACTCAAGAAAGGGTAGAGTGCCGCTTGTTTTACCCAGTAAGAGTTTACTCTTAACTTCCTGAGAATGAGCAAGCTGGCACCAAAGCAATACAACTAATACGACGCATCGTAACATTCCGGAAAGATACCTAAAAAAACCGCTTCCATATTGGCGTACAATTACGAAACCGAACCACGGTTTTACTCGATTTTTCTATAAACCGTTCGCTACAAGCACTATCAAATTTTAACTCTCGTTAATATTGCAGACCATTAACCACCAAGTGAACGCCTTAAACACTTTATCCTTAGAAAACCATTTATCATGACCTGGAACTCTATTATGGGTTTTATTTCGACCGTAACCCTTTTGCTGCCATTTTTTCTCATTC
>JBEBIF010000544.1:0-2061 GCA_040080515.1 Chitinophagaceae bacterium
CGATTGTTGAACTTTTAAAAGGGGTGGGTTTGGCAGAAACAAAGAAACCATTCTGATTTATTGAAATTAAATGAAAGTACAATGAACAACAAAAACCGAAACTGGCTAAAGCTGACGATCTATTTGATATTGTCTGTTGGTTTTGTATCTGCTATGGCGATGACCATTAGCCGGAATAAAAAGTCTGCAGAGAAAACAATAGCAGTCACAGCTACTATAAATACTGACAGCAACGAAGAAAAAACTGATGCGGATAAAAAAAGAGAAGAAGAATCCAAAGCGGCTTTCCTGGAAGCGTACCGGGTATTTATGCATCCACGCTGTATGAACTGTCACCCGTCTGGTGATGTGCCACTGGTAGGAGATGATAGTCACTTGCATGAACAGGGAGTAAAACGAGGACCCAATGGAAAAGGATTGTATGCCCTGAAATGTGCTAACTGCCACCAGGAAAAGAATATACCGGGCGAATATATGCCTCCGGGAAACGAACGTTGGAAACTGCCGTCAGCAAAAAATAAGATGATCTTCCAGGGAAAGACACCCACGCAACTGGCTATGCATTTTAAGGACAGTAAATTCACCGGGTTTAAAAATTTCAAAGAAGACCTTTTGCACCACGTAGAGTTTGACCCATTGGTAGCAAATAGCTGGACCTACCGGACACCACCACCACTTACCCAGGCAGAGTTTGTTGCCAAAATAAAAGAATGGATTGAAAAGGGCGCAGCGATACCATGAGTGTTAGCTGTGAAAAGTAGTAGCCACGAATTATCCGCAGGATCCTGTGGACACGAACCTGTCTGCCGACAGGCAGGTGGCACTAAAAAGGCAATTAAATACATATTGATAGACTGCGTAATTTTATATATTTAATTAGTAACAGTAACTAATTTTTTTTGCCAAAGGCAAATGAAATTTGTACTTAATTGTATTTAGTTCGTGTTATTTGTGACACCTGCCTGTCGGCAGACAGGTTCGTGGCCAAAAACTAATTCGCTGCGCAGCAATCAATGAACAAGCAACTCTATTATCGTCTCATCGCCCTGTGGGTACTCAGCGAAGCCATGCTTGGCGGCATCATCCACGGATTTAAAATCCCCGTATCCGGCCTGGTCGTTGGCAGTTGCGCCATTATCTGCATCTGTCTTATAGCCTGGTATATTCCAACTAAAGGCTCCATCTTAAAAGCCACCATCATTGTGGCCATTTTTAAAATGATGCTCAGCCCGCAGGCACCACCACCAGCATATATCGCCGTTTTCTTCCAGGGATTGTTAGGAGAAGCAGTATTCTGGAACAGGCGTTTCTACAGGCTTTCCTGTATTTTATTAGCCGTGCTCGGTTTATTAGAATCAGGATTGCAACGCATACTGATGCTGACGATCGTGTATGGCAATGATCTGTGGAAGGTCGTCAACAATTTTATCAATGGCCTTACCAAACAAAAAGTTAGCACCAATTATAGTTTATTGATCGGCAGTGGATATGTGGCTCTGCATTTCATCACCGGTGTGCTGGTTGGCTGGTGGGCCTCTTTATTACCAAAGCGGATTGAAAAATGGAGGAATGAGAAACGGTTCAGCATGATAGAAAATGACGGAGCGGCCACTGCATTGCCGGCAGCTTCAAAGAAAAGAAAACGATTTAAAAAAGGTCTGTTCATAATATGGTTGTTATTAATAGCATTGTATGTTCAGTCGTATTTTAAGATCGGCACACCGTTATTACCCGCCCATATTTCATTGAAAATATTATTACGTTCACTCATCATTGTGCTGGGCTGGATATTTATCATCGGTCCGCTGGTAACGCAGTTATTGCATCGCTGGCTGCAGCAACAGAAAAGCCGGTCGAAGCAGGAGGTACAGGAGGTGCTGAACCTGCTACCCGCCACACAGCAACTGATCGCACAAAGCTGGAAACGGTCAGCCGGCGCAAAAGGATGGAAGAGAATAAGCACCTGGAGTAAAATAGTATTGACAAATGCGCTGACACCACCGGCAATGGAACGGATCTGCATACTCACAGCTCCCATTCAAAGCGGCAAGACCACTTCCT
>JBEBIF010000112.1:0-9392 GCA_040080515.1 Chitinophagaceae bacterium
CCCTGTCTCCGTATTCCCAACCCAACGGGGTTGGGAATACCCGGTTAAATGAAACAGCCGAGACAGGGCATGCCCTGTCTCTACGGACACAACAACCTCATTTCAGGTTTCGCAATCCCGGAAAAAATTCCATTTCGTCTATGGTTGGGTCATTCAAATCGTCTGTAACCAAATTATCACGAATCATCAATAAAAATTTTGAATGGCAAACCCGTTTCTATGATCATATTATCCGCAGCCATGAGGATTTTGTACGCATTTCAAATTATATTTTGAATAATCCGGCCAATTGGAAGGAGGACAAATTTTATGCATTCCCTTAACAAATCGCATCCTGTCTCCAAAACCACACTATATGAGACAGCTACTATTCTTCGTTGGGATACTGTTATGCCTGAAGAGCTCCACCCAAACCAAAAAAAACATTGACAGCAAGATTGAAAAAGTAACCGTATTTCTGGAAGGCGCACAGGTACAGCGCAGTGCTAAAACAAACCTCACCCCGGGTAAATACGAACTGGTGTTTACCAACATCTCCCCTTCTATTGATAAACAAAGCATACAGGTAAAAGCAGAAGATAATATCACAGTGCTATCGGTGATTCACCAGCAAAATTTTTTAAAAGAACAACAAAAACAGGAAGAAATAAAAGACATTGAAGCACAGAAAGAAACACAAACAGAGAAGATCTTGCTGCAAAAAAATATCATGTCGGTGTACAAACAGGAAGAGAACCGGCTGATAAAAAACCAGCAGATCGGCGGTGCCAACAATGGCCTGAAAGCGACCGATCTGAAAGATGCAGCCGATTTTCAGCGCAACCGGCTGACGGAGGTCTATCAAAAACAAATGGAAACGGACCGGCTGATCAAAAAAATGGAACTGGAGTTGGGTAAAATGAACAGGCAGTTGATTGAATTGAATCAAAAAGCAGATATCTCCACCAGCGAGATTCATGTAACGGTGAGTACAAAAGAAACATCAAACAGCAACTTCACGTTAACGTACCTGGTAAAACAATCCGGCTGGTTTCCCACTTATGATATACGGGTAAAAAATATCAGCAGCCCTATCAACCTGCAATACAAGGCCAATGTATTTCAAAGCAGCGGTGAAGACTGGAAGGATGTGAAGTTGTTTTTATCAACCGGTAATCCGAATGAAAACAGTACTAAGCCAGTAGTAAATCCCTGGTATTTGAAATATGTGTACGCTTACCGGCCACCGGTGTCGAATACGATACAGGGAGTTGTTTCAGGAGGTAAGATTTCCGGCAGGGTAACTGATGATAAAGGAAACCCGGTTCCGGGTGCAAGTGTAGTAATAAAAGGAACCAGAACTGGTACAGCAGCAGATGCGAATGGATTTTTTACCATTCTTGCGCCACCTGCCGGCACCCCTATACAGATCAGTGCAGCAGGAATGACTGCTCAGGAGCAAACAGTTACTGGCGGATATGTGAATGTGACCCTGGCGGAAAATCAAAACTTATTGTCTGAAGTCGTAGTGGTAGGCTATGGCACTAATAACCGTGACGGATGGTCTGATGAAGAGGGTGTTACCAGGAGCAAAAAAGAACTGGGCTATGCCACTACCAAAATAAAAGCAGCCGATCTTGAAAGAAGCCAGAACCTTATTACCACTATTGCTTACCAGCCTACCACAACGGTGTATGAGATCAAAGAACCTTATACTATTTTGAATGATGGCAAAACCTATATGGCCGATATTGATGGCTACGAAATAAAAGCCCAGTTTGAATACTTCGCTGCACCTAAAGTGGAACCCGATGCCTTCCTCACTGCCAAAATAGTGGACTGGCAGGAACTGAACCTGCTTCCCGGCGAAGCCAACCTGTTCTTTGAAGGCACGTTCCTCGGAAAATCATTATTAGATGTGACCAATGCCGGTGACACGTTGAATCTTTCATTAGGCAAAGACAAAGGCGTGGCCGTGAAAAGAACGCTGCTGAAGGAATACAGTTCCAAACGTTTTATCGGCAGCAATAAAACTGATACCCGGCAATATGAGATCGTAGTGCGGAACAACAAACAGCAGGCTATCTCTATTATCATAGAAGACCAGTTCCCTATTTCCACTCAAAAAGAAATAGAAGTCCAGGACCGGAAATATGAAGGCGCTAAACTGGATGATGACACCCAAAAAATAAGCTGGCAGCTGGCTGTAGAGCCAAAAAAAGATAATAAAGTCGGTTTCCGGTATGAAGTAAAATATCCAAAAGATAAAACACTTCAACTGGATTAAGTACCTGGCCCGGTGAAATACCGTCAGGGTTTCATATCGATGGTTAAAACCCCGCTGCCTCATGGCGGCGGGGTTTTTATTATCAATTATATTTACAAAATGAATGCAATCATTCGCCCCATTTTAAAGGCTGACAATCCCAGGATCGCTACCATCATCCGGGATACGTTGACGGAATTTGGAGCCAATCATCCCGGCACGGTGTATTATGATTCGACCACTGATGCGCTGTTTGAATTATTTCAAAAAGAAAAAGCAGCATACAATATAGCCGAGCTGGACGGCAAAGTAGTTGGCGGAGGCGGCATCTATCCTACAGATGGATTACCAGCCGATACCTGTGAACTGGTGAAGATGTATTTATTGCCGGAGGCAAGAGGTACAGGATTAGGAAGAAAATTGATTGAACGGTCCATTGAAACTGCTAAGGCAAATGGTTTTAAAAAAATGTACCTGGAAACAATGCCTGAACTGAACCAGGCGTTAAAAGTATATGCCCGCTTTGGTTTTGAATACCTGGATGCCCCGATGGGCAACAGCGGCCACACTGGTTGTAAACTCTGGATGATGAGATCACTATAAACAAGGCTTTCAAAATGCGAACCATTTCCCCGTATCTACTTTTTCTCAGTTTAATACTCTTTAGTTGCAGGGACAGGTCTTCCGCCTCTGAAGAAATCAAAAAACAATACACCAGCAGAGGCGTTATTGCCACACCCCCTTTTGCATTTGATTATGAAGTGCAAAAGAAAAAGTGCAAGGAACTTTTTACACAAAATAAAAATCTGGCTTCACCTGAAAGCAAAACAAGGCTTACCAATTTTATTGCCGATTCATTAATACCTTGCTGGTACGGTACACCCTGGGATTTTAATGGCACCACGCAGACACCTCAAACAGGGAACATCGCCTGTGGTTATTTTGTTACCACTACCCTCCGGGATGCAGGTATGCAAATAGACCGGGTGAAACTGGCCCAATGCGCAAGTGAGCAATTAGTGAAATCCACCTGCACAGATATTCAACGCTTCAGTAATAAATCAGTAGAAAGTTTTGTAGAGGCAGTAAAAAGAAGCGGATACGGTTTGTACATCGTCGGACTTGACAATCATACTGGCCTTATTTTAAATGATGGCAAAGAAGTGTATTTCATTCACTCCGGAGTCTTACTGCCCCGCTGTGCATTGAAGGAAAAAGCCATTGAATCAAGAACGCTCAGTAATTCTAAGTACAGGGTGGTGGGAAGAATTGTTCTTTAATGGAATCAAAAACAATCGTTATTGTTACACTGGCTCCGTTTCATACACAGGACTGAATAGGTAGACTTTCCCGGTCTTTACTTCAGTGCATTTGAACCGTTTCCGCAACTGCTCTCCTTTCCGGAAAATCCGTCCGTCTTTTATGCGAAATAAACTATTGGCAGGTAGTTCTTCCACCAGCAGAAAGCCTGATCCGTTAGTGTCATATTTGCGAAGCACCCGCAGCAAACCGTCTTCGGCGCAACTGCTGGCAGCGGGATTTTTTAAAGACAGTAGTAATTCTCTTTCCACATCAGCCGGAAATATTTTATGCGATTCACCGGATCCACCGGATAGAAATTGTTGCAGCAATTGTCCAAAGATGTTTTTCCATTCCCGTCCATGTGCCTGCACCCGGCGGCCATACTGTTCAAAAGTGAGCAGATGGGCAATCTCATGAAGCAAGGTGATCAAAAAAGAGAATGGATTCAGATTGCCATTCACACTGATGCGGTGATTGGCAGCATGGGTACGGTGCCGGTAATCTCCCAAAATACTTTTTCGCTCCCGGGCAATGGTCAGGTGTACTTTATATTGGTGCAGGTAAGCAGTCACTGCAGCACCGGTTCCGGGTGGCAGATACTGTTGCAGGTGGTTAATGGGGACTTCCTTCTTAGGCATTCTTTTTTTGCTTCAGCAGTTTGATCAGTGCCCTTGTTTCAATACTGGTATAGATTATATACAAACCGGCACAGGCGATCAGCGCCGGTTTGTTCACATACTTTTTGACTACCATGATGTAAATAAATGCAGCAATGGCCACCAGGAAGAATTTGATCATAAAACTACCATACATAGCCCGCACAAATGCCTGCGGGTTTTGTGATTCCACCGCTTTATTAGTTATAAAGAAAGCAATAAAGCTTACTCCGAATAATAACAGGTTGCCGGCGACAAGCACTTCCTGGCTTACTCCTTTTTTCTCCAGCCAGGCCTTACCGGTAATGCAAAAAGCAGTGATAAAAACAAATACAAGGAGCAGCGGTCTGGTAGCCTGCAGTAAATTTTTATTCATTGTTATTTTTCCTGCTGGTTTCCCGGAATAGTTTGTAAAAAATTGCCGACAGGACGAGCAAAGGTAATACACAGGCCAGCAATGGCGATGTGTGCAGCCATTTATCCAGTTTCAGCCCGGCAAAAACAGCAAGGCCAATTGCCACCAGCAGTTGGGTGCCGAGGCTGGCATATTTCAGCAGGAATTGCCTGTTACTATTTGACGGCGGCTTGCTGTTCATTAGTACTCATCTCTACTACATTGGCACCCATATGGCATTGCCCGTTAAAAGTAGCGGTAGGTTCTATCTGTAGTTTACCCGCATACAGGTTGCCAGTTACTACAGATTTGTCCCTTAGCTGGAGCAACTCTTTGGAACGGATATTTCCGGAAACTTTACCTACAACATCCGCCTGGTTGCCGGTAATATCGCCTTCCACCACGCCGGTGCTGCCCACAATGATCTTAGCAGAGCTTTTAATATTTCCAACAACAGTACCATCTATTCGGAGGTCACTGTTGCTGCTGATGTCGCCTTTCAGCGTGGTGCCTGCACTTATCAGTGTGGCGCCTGTTCCATTTGAAGTTGATTGTTGCATGTCGGTTTTGTTTTTGGTATTAAACATAGGTGTTGAGATTACTAATCGTTTGATAATTCAGTTTTTGGAACATCCAGTTTGATCGTATCCAGGTTTACCTGGCTATTGGTGCCTAATGCCTTCTTTATACCGTCAATATACTGCACATTATAGGCATTTTGCTTTTCCAGGCCATCTACCCGGTACTTTAGTTGCCGTAGTTCGGAGGCAGACTTGTAGTCGGTATTGGCACCCGGAATATAATACTTCAGAGGTGTGAAAACGATGAGGGCGACTGTTAACCCCACCAACAACACAAAAATGGTGCTCAACATGATATAAACGCTGAGTCTGGACAATTTAAATGTCACCACTTCTTCGTAGGTATCATCATTCATCACCACCAGGCGGTAACGGTTTCGAAGCCGTTTCAGGGTGGATCCGGCATCTAATTTTATCATATCCTGATTTTAGGGAATTAAAGGTACATCTTGCACCTTGGTTTTACTAACAACCGGCCATCAAAATTGGGAAGAAAAATTGCCTTATTTTTATACTAAAATATTTGAATTTCAGTTAATAAGACTTTAGATTGCGACGATAAATGCGAGTTACCAGATATACCATTTCAGCTGCCTTAACCCTTATCCTCCTGCAGCTCACCACCCCCATTTTTGGACAGTTGGGGATCTCTTTTGATATCAAAAAACCAAAAGAATACGACGAACGGGTACTCCGCTCCGAAAAATCCGACCAGAAAAAATTTACCCTGCCACGCCGTTTTATCCAAAATACCGTTACCCATTTCAATTATTACTATAATGCCAACGTGAAGCTGAACGAAGTACTGGAACGGGCTAAAACCTCATTTACAGACGATTACTCGCAATTGTTACCATTTTACAATTACTCCCTTGATGTTACCGCAGCCGATTCTATTCAGTTGGATTCCATTACTTACAAATCATCTTCCGGCATTGCACTGCATGATCTTAGAGGTGACTGGGTGGATAATCTCTACCTGCTTTGGGGAGCCTCCTTTTACCTGCAAAAGAAATTCGATTCGGCTTACCTGATGTTCCAGTTCATCAACTATGCCTTTGCTCCCAAAGAAAAAGATGGCTATTATAAAACGATCGGCAGCGGCCGGGATGGCAACTCTGCCCTTAGTATTTCCACCAAAGAAAAAAACAGCCTGCCCAAAAGATTATTGTCTGAGCCACCCAGCCGGAACGATGCGTTTATCTGGCAAATAAGAAATCACCTGGCCATAGATGAGATGGCAGAGGCTGCCAGCCTCATTGTAGCACTGAAATCAGACCCTGTTTTTCCAAAGCGTTTGTATAATGACCTGCATGAAGTACAAGCTTATTGGTTCTATAAGCAAAATATGTGGGATAGCGCCGGATCTCATTTAGTACTGGCACTAAGTAATGCCACGAACAAACAGGAAAAAGCCCGGTGGGAATACCTGGCAGCACAACTTTTTGAAATGGGTGGCAACTTTAAAGAAGCAGAAAAGTATTATGCCAAAGTAAGCAGTCATACCACCGACCCCATCCTGGATATTTATGCACGCCTTGCCACTATACGGGCCAATAAGGATGGTGGAGAAAAGACCATAGAAAAAAATGTGGCCGAACTGGAGAAAATGGCAAAGCGGGATAAGTATGAAGAGTACCGGGATATTATCTACTACATGGCTGCGCAAATGCAACTTGAAGGAAATAACTATGATGCTGCCATTGCCTTGTTACAAAAAAGTACCCGGTTTGCCAGCAATAATCCCGCACAACGCAATAAAGCATTTTTACAACTGGCAGAGTTGACCTACTCCCGGCAGCAATACCGGCTTTCCTATAACTTTTATGACAGCCTGAAAATAGATGATCCCTCCATTCCCAACCCGAAGGAAATAGCTGCCCGTAAAAAATCATTGGCCATACTGGCAGCCAGTATGGATGTCATCGAACGCCAGGACAGCCTTCAACGAATAGCAGCAATGCCGGAAGAAGAAAGACGGGAATATGTAAAGAAATTAGTGAGACAGATCCGCAGACAACAAGGATTAAAAGAAGAAGGTGGTCCTGCCGGCGGTTCACCCACCATCACTCCTCCTCTTTTTCCACCCGGTCAGCAAAAAGGCGAATGGTATTTTTATAATGCATCTTCACGGACAAGAGGTCTGGCTGAATTTAAAAACAAATGGGGAACCCGTCCCAATATTGATAACTGGCGCAGAAGTGCCAGCATCGTTTCAGGATTACAAGGCAATAATCCACTGCAAAATAATGACCGGGGAAATAGCAACGGCCAGTCAGGGGATGATGCTGTAACCTTCGAATCCTTATATGATAAACTTCCGCTGACTCCGGAACTTTTGCAAAAATCAAATGACTCCCTACAAAATGCCCTGTTCGACCTGGGCAAGGTTTATATACAAGAAATAGAGAACTGTAAGTCGGGAACAGAAACACTGGAACACCTGCGCAACCGCTATCCTGATTTTAAACCCATGGATGAAGTGCTGTTCAACCTCTATTACTGTTATACTAAAAACGGAGAAACGGCCAAAGCAGCAGCTATTAAAAAACTGATGAGTGATAACTATGGTGGCAGCAATTTTACTACTATCGTAACCACAGGTAAAGATCCGCAATCAAAAAAAGCCAATTCAGATGCCACCAAAGCATATGAAAATATCTATGACCTGTTTATAGAAGGAAATTTTGAAAAAGCCCTCGCTGAAAAAAAAGTGGCTGACAGCATTTATGGCAAAAATTTCTGGACACCCCAGTTACTTTATATTGAGGCTGTATATTATATCAAACAAAGAAATGACAGTGCTGCCATTACAGTGCTTAACGCAGTGATAAATGAGTTTCCTAATTCACCGCTGGCCATCAAGTCTGCCAACCTGCTTACCGTATTAGCCCGCCGGGCCCAAATAGAAGAAGAGTTGAGAAATATGGTGGTGACCCGTGCTACTGATTCTGTTGCAGGCAGAACGATCGTACCAATAGTAACCAGACCTGCAGTGGATACTTCATCCAACAGGCCAAATCCTTTGGTAACTACACCGCCCCGGCCGATAGGCGATACCCTGAACAACAGACCTCCGCAGCCAAATAATACACCTTTTGCTAATACTCCTGCTGATCCGCATTATGTAGTTCTCCTGTTAAATAAGGTGGACCCCGTTTTTTGCAATGAAGCCAAGAATGCATACAACAGGTACAACCGGGAGGTCTATTACAATAAAACCTATTCAATAGATCTCTATGAACTCGACACGGAAAACCGCTTACTGCTGATCGCTCCTTTTGCCAATGCACAGGAAGCCATTCTTTATATTGACAAAGCCAAACCAAAAACTGCATCTGAGATCATCCCCTGGCTGAAAGGCGGCAAGTACGGTTATATTATTCTGACCAACGCTAATTTTGATCTGCTGAAAAACAATAAGAATATTGATGGGTATAAAGCCTTTCTGAACCAGTATTTTCCGGGCAAATTCTAATGTTACTTTACCCCGAAAATCGAATGATTTTGGGAAAAAATTAAACTCCGGCCTGTCATTTGCCGAAAACTAATTGCTTAATTTCGGTTTTGATTTTTCGTGCTGTTATGCAGTTTTGCATCACTATAACCATTCATTACTTATGAAAAGAGCAGTTCGTATTTTCTGGCGGATTTTTGCAGCAGGGTTAGGCATATTCATCAGCTTACTGCTGCTGGCAAATTTTGGTGCATTTGGCCCAATGCCCAGTCTCTCTGACCTGGAAAACCCATCCATTCTGCAAGCTACAGAAGTGTATGCTGAAGATGGCACCCTGATGGGAAAATACTACCGCGAAAATGGAAACCGCAGCGTAATAAAATATAAAGACATCTCTCCACACATCATAAATGCGCTGATAGCAACAGAAGATAAGCGGTTCTACTCCCACTCCGGCGTGGATATGAAAGGTACCCTGCGGGCAATTTTTACCGTAGGCTTGCAGGGTGGCGGAAGCACCATCACCCAGCAATTGGCCAAAGCCCTGCTGAACCAGGGAAGGGTAAGTGGTGTAAAGAGAATGCTGGAAAAATTAAAGGAATGGATCATAGCAGTAAAGCTGGAAAAGAATTTCACCAAAGAAGAGATCATTGCTCTTTATCTTAATACAGTTCCTTATTCAGACAATGTATTTGGAATAAGGAATGCCGCCCGCACTTTTTTTCAAAAAGAACCCGACCGGCTGACGGTAGATGAA
>JBEBIF010000545.1:0-2056 GCA_040080515.1 Chitinophagaceae bacterium
GGAAGGCAAACCACTCACCCTTGACCTGCTCCGGGATTACTATAAAGAATTCAGCAATCTTTCAATGCCCCAGCGAATCAGTTTGCATAAACTGAGAGAAGACAGAGCAGATGTAATTGTACCTGCTCTGCTTATTTACATCAATGTAATGAGATGGGCCGATGCGGAAGAAATTTTCGTACCAAAGATTGGTCTGGCAGATGGATTGATCCATACCTTATACGAGGAGGTTAAATTGAAAGAGATAGAGATTTAATTGAGAAATTACCTCAACTTTACAGCAAACATACAGCATGAGTGTACACAAAGAAATAAAAAAAGTCACTACAAATACTCTTCAAAAGATGAAAGCAGCGGGTGAAAAAATCACCATGCTTACTGCATATGATTTTTCTTTTGCAAAAATTATTGATGGTGCAGGCATTGATGTTATTCTTGTCGGCGATTCAGCTTCCAACGTAATGGCTGGACATGAAACGACCCTTCCTATTACATTAGACCAGATGATTTATCATGCTTCCTCCGTTATCCGTGGCGTTGATCGTTGCCTCGTTGTTGTTGATATGCCTTTTGGCTCCTATCAATCTAATTCCGACATCGCATTGGCTTCTGCCGTCCGCATCATGAAAGAAACTGGTGGGCACTCCATAAAATTAGAAGGCGGTGAAGAAGTAGTAGAAAGTATTAAGAAAATTGTTTCTGCCGGTATTCCGGTCATGGGACATTTGGGATTAACACCACAATCCATTTATAAATTCGGTACATATACAGTACGGGCTAAAGAAGAAGATGAAGCGAATAAACTAAGAAAAGATGCAAAGCTGCTGGAACAGGCCGGTTGTTTTGCGATCGTACTGGAAAAAATTCCGGCTGCATTAGCCAAAGAAGTCTCTGAGAGTATAACCATTCCTACGATTGGTATCGGTGCCGGTGGCGATTGTGACGGGCAAGTATTAGTAATGCATGATATGCTTGGCATTAATACAGAATTCAAACCTCGTTTTCTACGTCAATACCTTAATATACATGATCAGGCCACTTCCGCCGTTCGGCAGTATATCAAGGATGTAAAAAGCAAAGACTTTCCTAACGAAAGCGAACAGTATTAAGCAATGATGTGACTACTCCGTCGGGATTTTTGTTTTACCTTTGCAACCTCAAATAAATGCTATATGGATTTTCTAAGAAACCTCAGGATAGAATCAACTAATAATGGGGTAAGCACCGGCACACAATGGATAAAATCTGCTGGTGAAACGATTGATTCCTTCTCCCCTGTGGATGGAAATAAAATTGGCTCCGTAATCGCTGCAGATAAAAAAAGTTATGAGCAGGTTGTAAGAAATGCAGAAGAAGCTTTTACAACATGGCGGATGATGCCGGCACCTAAACGGGGTGAAATAGTAAGACAGATTGGAGAAGCATTGCGAAAACACAAAGAACCCCTCGGCAAACTCGTTTCTTATGAAATGGGAAAAAGCTTGCAGGAGGGTTATGGGGAAGTGCAGGAAATGATTGATATCTGCGACTTTGCAGTTGGGCTTTCCAGACAATTGCACGGGTTTACAATGCACAGTGAACGTCCGGGTCACAGAATGTATGAGCAATATCATCCGCTTGGAATAGTGGGGATTATTTCTGCTTTCAATTTTCCCGTTGCCGTTTGGAGTTGGAATACTATGCTGGCCTGGGTATGTGGCAACGTATGTATATGGAAACCTTCTGAAAAAACACCGCTCTGCGGAATCGCTTGTCAGAATATCATTGCAGATGTGTTTACAAAGAACAATGTTCCGGAAGGTGTCAGCGGATTAATCATCGGTGGCCGGGAAGTAGGTGAATGGATGGCGGAAGATTCCAGAATCCCATTGATATCAGCCACCGGTTCTACCCGGATGGGTAAAGCCGTTGGAGCTACCGTTGGTGCAAGATTAGGAAGAGCATTATTGGAATTAGGTGGTAACAATGCTATTATCATTTCAAAAGATGCTGATCTTGATATTGCCATTCTCGGTTCATTGTTCGGAGCTGTGGGTACTGCCGGCCAGCGTTGCAC
>JBEBIF010000113.1:0-9376 GCA_040080515.1 Chitinophagaceae bacterium
GTATGGGACTGGCTAATTATATGAGCCGCCGCAGCCGGGCACAAACAGGGGCTTCAGAAGAAACCTTTCTTGGGGAAGACAAGGAGTGGCTCATAATTTACTGTAAGGAGATTTTAAAGAAAAAAAAGATCGACTTTTTTGTATTTGGGCATAGACACCTGGCAATTGATTATCGTCTTTTACCCGCCGAAGCCTTGGCGAAGGCGGGTTTACCCCAAGCCTTGGCGAAGGAGGGTTTACCCCAAGCCTTGGCGAACGAGGGTTCAACCTCCCGGTATATTAATCTCGGCGACTGGATCCGGTATTACACCTATGCAGTGTTTGACGGAGAAAATCTCGAACTTAAATCATATAAAGGACAGGAAGCAAAGATCATCCGCAATTAAATGAAACGAATCTTCAACATATTGAGCATATTGCTGCTGCCTTTTGTACTGGCGGCGCAGCAGGATTCCAGCTTCCGGCATATAAAAACGATCAAAGGTGATATCGTTGACTTTACGGTAGACAACCTGGATAATATATATATCATAAACAGCAAGAACCAGATCCGGAAAATAGATGCCAATGGTGATTCGGTGGCAGCATTCAATGATGTAAGAAAATTTGGTAAGGCAACATTTATTGATGCTTCTAACCCGCTGAAGGTATTGTTATACTACAAGGATTTTACCACGGTGGTGATGCTGGACCGGCTGCTCAATATCCGCAACAGTATTGACCTGCGTAAACAGAATATCTTCCAGGTAAAAGCGATCGGTCAGTCGTATGATAACCGCATTTGGATCTATGATGAACTGGAGAACAAACTTAAAAAAATGGATGAGGATGGAAAGATATTGCTGGAAACACCCGATTTCCGGTTCCTGCTTGGTAAATCCATTTCACCGGTTAAAATTTTTGATGAGAATAAGTATGTATATCTCTGCGATTCCATAAATGGCATCTATGTGTTTGATTATTTTGGCGCCTTAAAGAACAACATATTGATTCAGCACTGGCAAAACCTGAAAGTTGTTGGTAATTTTATCTTCGGCTCCCGGTCAGATACCCTCTACCGCTATGAGATCAAAAACTTTCGCTATGATGAATGGAAAATGCCGGAGGAGCTGTCTCAAAGTAAGGCTTTCAACTTCACTTCCTCCCGCTTGTATGCCTTAAAAAATGATGCCATCGAAATTTATTCGTTCCGCTGATTGAGTAAGCTCCCGTCTTAGTTAATTCGATATTTTTGAACCATGAATGATTTCCTGGAACAAGTATGGTGGGGCAACCCCGTGAAGAATTACCTGATCATTGCCGGCATTATTGTTTTTGTATGGTTATTGAAACGGTTCATTTCCCGCTATCTCGCCGGTTTATTATATGGGGTAGTACATAAGATATGGAAGGACATCGACCGAAAATCGTTTATCAGCCTGGTGGTAAAGCCGTTGGGTTTTTTCCTGGCCGTACTGGTTTCTATTGTGGCATTGTATAAATTGAATTTTCCGGAGGAGTTAAATGCCGGTGTTTATAAGTACACCATAAAGGAAATTGTTCAATGCGCAGGCAATATCATTCTCATCGTTTCTTTTACTTCCCTGCTGATACGCATCATTGATTTTGTGGCGCTGATACTGGAGAAAAGGGCCAACCTGACAGCCGACCAGTCGGATAACCAGCTGATCGTTTTTTTCAAAGATTTCTTTAAGGTCATACTCGTCATCATCGGCATTATGCTGGTGCTGCGCTATGCATTTGGGTTGAATATCGGCGGCCTGCTCACAGGGTTAAGCATCGTTGGCGCTGCCATAGCACTTGCTCTTCGGGAAAGCCTGGAAAACCTGATCGCATCGTTCATCATTTTCTTTGATAAACCATTTGTTACCGGCGACCTGGTAAAAGTGCTGAATGTTACCGGCACCGTAGAGAAGATTGGCCTCCGCAGTACCCGAATTCGTACGGATCAAAAAACATTTGTCACTGTGCCCAACAAGCAAATGGTGGATAGTGTACTGGATAACCTCTCATTACGTACACAACGTAAAGGGGAATTAAAATTACATATTGAGCGGTCTGCTTCCGCCTCACAGCTGGAACAACTGGTGGCAGGAGTAGAGAAAATATTTTACCTGGATGAAATTGAGAACAGCACTGTATTCTTAAACGATATCACGGCCAATTCGTTTGATGTGCAGGCAGAATATTTTACCCGCCCCATTGCAATTGAACAATTCAATGCGCTGAAGCAGCAAATAAACCTGTCGGTGATAAAAACGCTGGAAGAAAATAAACTGGAACTGGCAGGTACAGCTGCCGAAATAAAAATAAGCCGGAAGTCCGGTATATAATTCCCCTTTTTCAGCACAAGTATTTTCTTTAGTGATACAGGAAGCTTTGCCTAATTTTAAGGACACCTTTTCTGCGGCATGAGAAATTACCTTTTCCTTTTCTTTCTTTTTTTGACGCCTGCTCTGCTGAGCAGCCAGGTGCCTGCATTGTATTTTGAAAAATTCACCACACAAAACAAACTTTCTCATAACAAGGTCAATTGTATCCTGGAAGATAAGCGGGGGTTTATGTGGATTGGTACCAATGATGGTTTAAATCGTTTTGATGGCAACAACTTCCTGGTGTTCCGCAACCAATCAGGTAATAAAGCAAGCTTATCGGGAAATATTATTACAGATCTGCTGGAAGATGAAGACGGAGTTTTATGGATCGCTACTGAAGATGGAGGACTGACAAAGTTTGATCACCGGCTGTCGCCCCGGGAACAGTTTACACAGTTCAAGCATTTGCCCGGAGATACCACTTCTGTCCCTGCCAATACCATACTGGCAATAAAACAGGATGGACAGGGTTTTTTATGGCTGGCAGTAAGCGCCAACTCTGTGATACGATTCAGTAAAAAAAACGGCCGCTTTGATAAACCCCTTCCCCTTGCATCCAAAAAAACAGCACTGGCACTGGAGATGGATAATAGCAACTGGCTGTGGGTGGGCCGGCAGGGCGGAGGCCTGTTGAAACTAAATACAAGAAGTTTCGAACCTGTATGGGATAAACGATATGATGACCTGTATGCCAAACTACCGCATGTGGTAGTCACTTCTTTGTTTCGGGACAGTGATAATACTATGTGGTATGGCTCCTGGGACAAAGTGCTTTATCAACATGATCTGAATACCAATACAGAAAAAGTATTGCCAGGAGAAAACAATACCACTACAGCGCTGCAGGATGTTGTATTAAGTTTTGCCGAAGATGATCACAAACGGATATGGATGGGTGGCAATAATAAAGGCCTTCATATCTATGACAAGAAAACGGGGACCTTTCAACATTTTGAACACAACCCGTTACAGGAAGGAAGTATTGCAGATAATGCTATTAATTGTGTGTATATAGACCGTTCCGGAAAAGTATGGTTGGGTACCAATAAAGGAATAAGTGTAAGTAACCCCGCAAGACAGCAATTTGTTCAGCACTTTCTTTCTTCCACTCCTGGCAACAACATCACCATTTATGATTTTAATAAAGATGAAAATAACACGTTGTGGGTGGGAACAAGTGAAGGGATCTATATGAAGAAAGATAATACGGCCAGTTTTTTATATAAACCTGTGTTGTACCAGGGCAGCAAATTGGCAGTCACCAAATTTTTTCGGAGCCAGGCAGGCCGGTTTTACATTGGCACCAACTATTCATTGTTTCAGTATGATCCTGCAGTGCATACTATAACACTGCTTCCGAATACCGAGAATGATAAGGTGATGAATAAGATCATTGAGAGCAGGGTGGTTTCTGTAGTAGAGCATACAATAGGCAATAATCCGGCATTGCTGGTATCGCCCTATGGCCACTACCTGGCCTATTATGATCTTGCAGAAAAAAAATGGGTATCAAGACTTGATCCGGAGAAAAAGATCATAGAGCAATATCAATTGAAGGACAACCTGGTTCATAAGTTATACAAAACTTCATCCGGGCAGCTTTGGCTGGCCAATGTAAAAGAAGGGTTGGGCAAATGGATGCCCGGCCCTGCACCCCACGTTCAGTATTTTAAAAATGATCCCCGGCAAAATGACGGGCTCAGCAATAATCATATTTATGATATTGCAGAAGATGTAAAAGGCAACTTATGGCTCAGCACTTTTGGCGGCGGACTAAATTATGTAAACACAAAGACAGGTGATATAAAGCATATAGAGAAAACCAATAACCTGCTGGAAGGGATACAAACAGATAGCAGGAATAATGTCTGGATGATCAGCAACGGGAATATATTCAGATACAATCCCGAAACCTCCTCTTATAATTCCTTCAGCCTGCCCGACCTGGAAAAATCAGGCGGAGTGTCCGGCTATATATATAAGGATGCGGAAGGAAGATTGTACGTAGCCGGCAAGAACTATTACTTCTCCTTTCACCCGGATTCAATTTCAGCTAAGCAACTGCAGCCAGAAGTGTACCTCACAGACTTCAGAGTCTTTAATGAATCATTCAGCAACCTGCTTTCTGCCAAAACGATCCGGCTGAACTATCAGCAAAATTATTTTACCATAGAGTTTGCAGCGCCAGATTATTTATCGGCACAGCCGGTACAGTATGCTTATATGCTCGAAGGAAGTGATAAAGACTGGGTGGAATGTGGCACCCGGAATTTTGCACCTTATTCAAATTTAAAAGAAGGAACATATGTATTTCGGGTAAAGGCCACCAACAATCCCGGCACCTGGAGTGAGCAGGAGTATAGCATACGTATTGTGATCAGCCCGCCGGTATGGCGCCGCTGGTGGTTTTACCTGCTTTGTTGTTTGTTGGTGGCGGGCACCGCCTATGCATTGTACAAGTATCGTATCAACGAATTGCTGAAGCGGCAGGCCATGCGGAATAAAATTGCCCAGGACCTGCATGATAGCGTGGGTTCTACCCTCAGCAGTATTTCGGTGTACAGCCAGGTAGCACAAATACAAAGCAAAGAAGATAAGAAGGAGGAACTGAATGATGTATTGGGCAAGATCAGCACTACTTCCAACGATATGATCTCAGAAATGAATGACATTGTATGGGCCATCAACCCCCGCAATGACAGTATGGAAAAGATCATCCAGCGGATGGAATCATTTGCACGGCCATTGGCAGCAGCAAGAAATATCCGGTTTGAACTTTCTTTTGATCCGTCAGTGGCATCGCTTCAGCTCGACATGGGAGTAAGGAAAAACTTCTACCTCATTTTCAAAGAAGCCGTGAATAATGCGATAAAATATTCCGGCGCTTCCGAATTGCGGGCCGCCATACATTCCGTCAATAATAAATTAGTGCTGCAAGTAAAGGATAATGGAGTCGGCTTTAGTCCCGAAGCGGAACTGGCAGGTAATAAATTATCACTTTCAGGCAATGGATTGGCCAATATGCAAAAAAGGGCAACTGAAATAAAAGGGGAATTAAACATAATCAGCCAGGCCGGTAAAGGAAGCGAAATACAGCTGGAAATTCCACTTTAGCAGCCCATAAAACCCAGTTCATTGTTTAAATATCCCCACATTTGGTGATGTATAAAACGAAATAAAAACGACAACTTTACAACAAATACTTTAATGCCACTACGTATCGCCTTATTTGATGACAACAGCAATATCCGGGATAGCATCAGCCTGCTGCTAAAAACCGAAAAAGACTTTGAAGTAGTGGGTTCTTTTGCTCATGTGTTGGATTGTGTGGCAGAGATCAGGCAATGCAAGCCTGATGTGGTATTAATGGATATTGAAATGCCCGGTATGACGGGGATAGAAGCGGTAGCCACTTTAAAAAAAGAATTTCCGCAGATATTGGTGCTTATGCAAACAGTGTTTGAAGATGACGACAGGGTTTTCGATTCTATCTGTGCCGGCGCATCCGGTTATATTCTTAAGAATTTTCTGAATGTAAAGCTGATTGATTCCATAAAAGAATTGCAATACGGAGGCTCGCCCATGTCGCCTTCAATAGCCCGTAAGGTGCTTACTAAAATGCAGCAGATACCGCAGCATGTAAAGCCCGAAGCAGCGCCGGATTATCATCTTACTCCCCGGGAAAAAGAAGTATTGGCCTGTGTGGTAAATGGGCTGGCCTATAAAATGATCGCTGATCATTTATTTATCAGTTATGAAACAGTAAGGACCCATGTAAAAAGAATATATGAAAAACTGCATGTGGCCTCTCTTACCGAAGTAGTGTACAAGGCAATGAAAGAAAGGATCGTGTAGGATAATTACAGTGACTTCAGAATTTCAGCAAGCTCCATATCAAACAGACCATATTTTCCATACTCCACCACCCGGCCCATTTCTTTACCGTTTTTCATTACAATAATGGTGGGAACATTTTTGATGTTCATAGCCTCAGCCAGGTGACTGAGTGTTTTCTTTTGCCGGTCAACTCCCAACAGGGTAACACGGTCTTGTGGAAAACCGGCTGCATCCAGCAGAGAATAAAATTTAGGGATCACATTGTGGGAATCTTCACACCAGGTACCCATGAATACCACCAGCTGAATAGAATCTGCATTTTTCTTCAATCCTTCCTGCGCCGATGCATTGGGTGTGTAGCCTTTCAGATTGTCAGCATACCATTTAAAAGAAGTATCGTTTAATAACACCTCACGGGAGATGATACCTTTCAAACTTTTTTCATTGGGCCGTTCCACCAGCACCTGGTACTGATTCTGAGCAACGAGTGTGGCGCTGCCCAAAATGATACCAATCAAAACAAGAGTAAACTTTCTCATACTAAAAATAAATAGATGGCAAAAGTAAAAGCCTGCCCGCCATTCTTCAAATTTTATTGTGGTCAGGCGGGGGTGCAGCCAAATGATGAAAGAAGGGGTGTTAAAGTTGCAGGAGGCATTGACAACAGAGAGATAGCTCGTCCTATAGATTCGCCTTTAGCTCCAGCAAAAAGCCTTTTATTTTCTCTAAAGATTGTATCAGGGCAAATTTCTCTTCAGCCCTTCCCGCAGGGTGCTTTGCATTGTGTTTTTTCAAATACTCTTTGGCACCTTCGATGGTGAATTTCCGGCGGCGCAGCAGATCATAGATCAGCACCAGGTTCTTGATATCCACCGGGCGGAAAAAACGGTCGCCTTTCCGGTTCTTACGGGGCTGCAGAATATCAAACTCTGTTTCCCAATATCGGATAAGGGATTGATTTTCCCCAAACATAATGGCAACTTCACCTATAGCGTAGTATTGTTTTTTAAAAAGAATCTCATCCTCCGGAACCTGCAGCAGGTCAGCATCAGGAGCTGCATCCTTCAGTGATTTACGGCCTCTTTTGCCGGCAACAACTGACGGTTTAGCTGCAGCTGTTTGTGCAGCAGGAGCTTCGGCAATAAGTACCTTTTCCTTTTTGCCTGTTATTTCTAGGTTGGCACTTACAGGTGCAGCATCAACAGCACTACCAGCCTCTCCGTCAACGGAAGCAAAATCGAAAGTAATTTGTGCAAGTGATTTAGTCATAATGATAATGCAAAGGTAACAAAGCCTTCACTTGGTAAACCGCCTTTTTAATTAGTGTGGAAAAATAGAAAAACAGAGCCTGTTGTATTGGCCCGTAGCTGCAGCTCAAAACTCGTTGCTTTTCTTAATCAAAACTCTGGTTACTTGCTGCTGCTTTTTTCAGCAACAGATCAAACTGTTCCGGGGTCAGGTCGTTATAGAAGAAATAGATGGGATCAATTTTTTCGCCGTTCTTATGCACCTCATAATGGCAATGTGGCCCGGTACTTTTTCCGGTGCTGCCTACCCAGCCGATCACTTCACCCCGCTTTACTGCCTGTCCGCCTCTTACTTTTACCCGTACCATATGGCCGTATAAGGTTTCATACCCATAGCCATGATTAATGATCACATGATTACCATATCCATTGCCCGTACTGCCCGCTGTAGTGATAGCGCCATCAGCAGTAGCATAGATAGGGGTGCCCTGCGGTGCAGAAAAGTCAAGGCCGGCATGAAACTTAGTGGTTTTATAAACCGGGTCTATCCGGTAGCCATAGCCGGAAGCAATGCGGTTCAGGTCTTTATTACTTACCGGTTGTATAGCCGGAGTGTGAGAAAGAAGCTGCTCCTTATTTTTCACCAGCTCCTGTACTTCATCATACGATTTTTTTTGCGCAGAGATCCGGCTGTTCAGGTTGTTCAGTGTATTGGTAATAGAGGCCACCAGCTGGTAGTCCTTTATCCGTTCCACTTTGGCGATCTCCAGTTTCGTTTCCAGCTCTTTGGCCCGGGCACTGTCGGGTATGGGGTTCGCTTCAAAAATGGCCCGGTACACATTGTTATCCCTTTTTTCCAGCTCGGTCATTTGCTGCTGCACTGATCGTAGTTCATCTTCCAGCTCATTATAGTTATCCCGGAGAGCTTTATTCTGCTGCTCCAGTATTTTTTCTTTGGGAGAACCGATGAACTGAAAAGCCACATATGAAATAAGGGCGGCGGTCACCAGGGCGGCAGCAATAAAACCAAAGACACGAAGCAGTTTTACCCGCAATGGGGTTTCCAGCTTCTCGTAGCGAAGGGTGTTGGCGTTATAGTAGTATTTGATCTTCTTCATGAAAGCAAGCCTTAACCTGTTTCAGGCAAAAAATGCGGCCTGAATAATTTACCTTTGCCTGCCTTCGCAAAGCTGTGGCAAACAAGCCCCAATCTTTGCGGGGTTGACAAATATAGCCCGATAAATAGCAAAAATCAACCCATTTTACCCGATAAATAATCCGGTAAGAAAAATGAGATAAATACTTATGTTACCAGCTTTTGTACTGCCCGAAGGCCTCTGTGACCACACTTGTACTGTAGTAATTCTACCGGGCAATATGGAAAAGTATTACGGGAGGCCACTATTCACTATTCACCCACCTTCGCTAAAGCTTCGGTGGGTAAACTATTCAACCGCCTTCGCTAAAGCTTCGGTGGGTAAATCCTTCACTATATGACCAGCTCAGATATCCGACAGGCATTTTTAGACTTTTTCAGTTCCAAAGGGCATACGATTGTTCCTTCAGCACCGATCGTGGTAAAGAATGATCCTACGCTGATGTTTACCAATGCCGGTATGAACCAGTTCAAAGATTATTTTCTCGGAAATAAAAAAGCAGAAAACTCACGGGTAGCCGACACCCAAAAATGCCTGCGGGTAAGTGGCAAACATAACGACCTGGAAGAAGTGGGAGTGGACACCTATCACCATACCATGTTTGAAATGCTGGGTAACTGGAGCTTTGGAGATCCTGCCCGTCCGGCAGGCGGGTATTTCAAGAAGGAAGCCATCGCCTGGAGTTGGGAATTGCTGACAGAAGTGTACAAACTGGACAAAGACAGGCTTTACGTTACCATCTTCGAAGGTGATGAAAAAG
>JBEBIF010000114.1:0-9375 GCA_040080515.1 Chitinophagaceae bacterium
TTAAAACACAGTATGAAGAAAAAATAGCGGCCGCCTGGTCTGAACTAAAAACAACAGGTATTTACTACTGCGTGAATGAGGGAGAATGGGAACATCATTTTGAAAAGTCCAATTACTTGCCCGTTGGCGAACTGGCTGAAGCTGCTTTTAAAAAGGAAATAGCCTCCAGGTCATTTATTAAGCTGGCACAAAAAATCCCATTGCAGGAATGGGATGATGCAGAAAATAGTTTAGGGAGAAAATTCAGCCTGCTGGTAGCGTTGCTGGAAGATCAATTACCCAGCCGGTGAAACAATTCTTTTACCTGGTAATCCCACAAACGGCTTTGATCCTTAATATCTTTTTTCTCGGCAAAATCTTTAATGATCAGAATAGTTTGATTGGTGATCTCCGATTTATCGATCCTGAATTCAAAATATTCTTCTTTGGGGGCAGTTTCCCAGTGAAAGCGGATAAATTTATCCTGTTCATTTTCCACCAGGTCGGCTTTTTCAAAAGTGCCGCTCCAGCCAAAATAAAACATACCATCTCTTTCATCAACTTTGTCAGCAAACCATTCGCCCAACCCAGCCGGGGTGGAAAGGAATTCATACAATATGGATGGTGAGCAGCGGACCGGAAACTCTAAAGTGTATAATTGTTTACTCATCTTTCTCGTCTATAATTCATTGCGATAGCTGCAATAATAGAAAATAAATCATTGCGGCAAAATATTTTACGGTTTATTTTTCCCCTTATTTCTCCAAAGGAGTCCCTTTGGCACAAATCCCTGAGGTATCTGTAAAATAAATGCCATATGAAATCGTTAATAAGATGCCAAAATTTATTTGGCTACGACGGGCAATTTCCATAAATTGCCTTGAAGTTCAATTCTTTCTGAACAACCAGGACATTGTGGTGGGTATTTTTAGAGTATAAAGTCGAACCGAATTTATAATTCTTTAACCCTTAAAATGCACCATTAAACCCATACCTATGAGCATGAGACAACTGAAGATCTCGAAGTCTATTACGAATCGGGAGTCACAGAGTTTAGAAAAGTATCTGCAAGAGATCGGCAAAGTCGAACTCATTTCCCCAGAAGAAGAGGTAAAATTAGCCACCCTTATCAAACAAGGATGCCAAAAGTCGTTGGACAGACTGACCAAGGCCAACCTTCGTTTTGTAGTATCCGTAGCCAAACAATACCAAAATCAGGGCCTTTCCCTTCCTGATCTTATTAATGAGGGAAACCTCGGTCTTATCAAAGCAGCCCAACGTTTTGATGAAACCCGTGGTTTCAAATTCATTTCCTACGCCGTTTGGTGGATCCGCCAAAGTATTTTGCAGGCATTGGCCGAACAATCAAGGATTGTCCGGTTACCGCTGAATAAGGTTGGTCTGACCAATCGTATCCAAAAAGCATTTTCCCTGCTGGAACAGCAATTTGAAAGAGAACCATCGGCTGAAGAACTGGCCGACCTGCTGGAAATGGATATTGAAGAAGTAACTGCCACTTTAGGTATCAATGCCCGCCACATAAGTATGGACTCCCCGCTATCAGACGGTGAAGAAAACACTCTGATGGACGTGATGGAAAATGCTAATGCCGATAAAACGGACGGCCTGCTGGTACATAATGAGTCGCTGAAAACCGAAATTGACCGCTCCCTCAAAACGCTGACCGACCGGCAAAAGGAAGTGATCTGTTTCTTCTTTGGCATTGGGGTAGATCACCCTATGAGCCTGGAAGACATCGGCGAACGATTCAGCCTGACAAGAGAAAGAGTAAGGCAGATAAAAGACAAGGCGATCACCAAGCTGAAAGCATCTAACCGGTGCAAGCTTTTGCGTACTTACCTTGGCACCTGATCACAGATTAATAGATTAAAAAGGATTTCACTGAAATAAATTCTACACTACTTTATCTTTGCCAAAATTTTAAAAGAATGTAACCTGTTTGGTTACATTCTTTTTTTACCTACCCTATGGCAATAAAAGAGTTGAAGTATTCTGAGCTGACTCAGAAGATTATCGGCTGTGCAATGAAAGTACACCGCTATTTTGGCCCTGGATTTCCAGAAGTGGTTTACAAAAGGGCTTTGATAATTGAACTAAGAATGATTGGCATTGCTTGTAGGGAAGAGGTGGAAAGAGAGATAATTTATGAGGGAAGGGTTATTCATAAAAGAAGACTTGACCTGTTAGTTGAAGAAGTGGTATTGGTAGAATTAAAAGCCCTGAAAGAGGTGGACAATTCAGAAACCAACCAGATTCTAAATTATCTGCGGGTTTTTAAAATAGAAGTAGGTTTGCTGCTCAATTTTGGCGCACCAAGCCTTTATTTTAAAAGATATATTCATACAGTAGCAGTCTAATTCATAAAAAAAATCGGCAATTAGTGATGTTTAATCCTGATAATCAATTATTAATCCCACAATCCGTGATATATGTTTAACTCGTTGCAGGAAAAACTTGAATCGGCCTTTAAGAACCTCAAAGGCCAGGGCCGCATCACCGAACTGAATATCGCCACCACGGTAAAAGAGATCCGCCGTGCCCTGGTGGATGCTGACGTAAATTTTAAAATTGCCAAAGAGTTTACTGATAAAGTAAAAGACAAAGCCGTTGGTGAAAAGGTGATCAACGCCATTTCTCCCGGCCAGTTGATGACCAAGATCGTAAAAGATGAACTGGCCGAACTGATGGGTGGACAGGAAGCTGTTTTCAATGCCAAAGGAAACCCCGCAGTGATCCTTATTGCCGGCTTACAGGGTAGTGGTAAAACCACTTTTAGCGGCAAGCTGGCCAATTTCCTGAAGACCAAAAAAGGCCTCTCTCCCCTGCTGGTGGCTGCAGATATTTATCGCCCGGCGGCGATGGAGCAACTGCGGGTGCTGGGTGAACAAATTGGGGTGGATGTGCATATTGAGCTGGAGAGTAAAGATGCCGTAGAGATTGCCCGTAATGCCATTAAAGAAGCCCGGAGTAAAAACAAGAACGTCGTTATCATCGATACTGCCGGCCGCCTGGCCGTAGATGAAGTGATGATGACCGAAGTGGCGAATATCAAAAATGCCGTAAACCCGCAGGAAATACTGTTTGTGGTGGACAGCATGACAGGTCAAGATGCCGTGAACACTGCCAAGGCTTTTAACGACCGGCTCGACTTTACCGGGGTCGTACTTACCAAACTGGATGGTGATACCAGGGGTGGCGCTGCCATTTCTATCAAATACACAGTGGACAAGCCCATCAAATTCACCAGCAGCGGTGAGAAGATGGATACCCTTGATGTATTCTATCCCGAACGAATGGCGCAACGGATTCTTGGTATGGGCGATATTACCTCGCTGGTTGAAAAGGCCCAGGAACAGTTTAGCGAAGTGGAGGCAAAAAAACTGGAAGCCAAGATCCGGAAGAATAAGTTTGATTTTGCCGACTTTAAGATCCAACTGGAGCAGATCAAAAAGATGGGAAATATGAAGGATATGCTCAGCATGATTCCCGGAGTGGGAAGCAAGGTAAAAGATATAGACATCAACGATGACTCCTTCAAAGGCATAGAAGCCATGATCAATTCCATGACGCCCGCCGAAAGGGCCGATCCGGATCTGATTGATGGCAGCCGCAAAAAACGCATCGCCAAAGGCGCCGGTAAAGACATGACCGAACTGAACAACTTCATGAAACAGTTTGAACAAATGCGGGGCATGATGAAGAATATGAACAAAATGGGGGCTTTTGGCAAAATGATGCCGGGGATAAAGAAATAGACGGAAAGAGGGGAAGACAGGAAGTCAGAAAGACGGAAAGTCGGAAAGAAAGTTCACAAAATGGAATAGCTTCTTTTGTTCGACCAAGTGCGTAAGGTATTTTCAAATAACACCCTCTTCTTCCTGACTTCCCGTCTTCCCGTCTTTCTGACTTTCTAACTTCCCGTCTAATTGACTTTTCTCTTTGTCATCTCCCCTTCCCATCCTATATTTGCTGTCCGGTTTCCACCGGAACTAACAATTATTGTTTAACGCTGTTAAATTTCTATTTATGTCAGCAAAAATCCGTCTACAAAGACACGGGTCTAAGAAAAGACCCTTCTACTTCATTGTTATTGCCGATGCCCGGGCACCCCGTGATGGCAAATTCATCCAAAAATTAGGTACTTACAATCCCCTGACCGTTCCGGCTACTATTCAGCTGGACCGCCAGAAAGCTTTGGAGTGGCTGAACAAAGGTGCTACACCAACAGACACCGTTCGCCGTATTCTTAGCTTCAAAGGCGTATTGTACCTGAAGCACTTGCTCCGTGGTGTGAGCCTGGGCCTTTTTGATGATGCAGCTGCTATGGAAAAGTTCACGAAGTGGAGCGCAGAACATGAAGCACAGATCAAAAAACGCCAGGAAGATGCCTACCGCAACAAAAGAGCCAGACGTCCTATGCCAGGTCGCAGACCTGAAAGAAAGACAGAAGGTGAAAGCGGTGGTGAAGGATAATTAAAAATCCGCATCCTGAAAGTTCATGAATCCCGGTTATATAACCGGGATTTTTTGTCTGATGGTCTCCGTCAGACAAAAGCCGAGTAGTACCCCCATTCCTGTAAATTTGCTTTGACACATCTCAAACTTTTACCTGTTCACTTTTATCTTTTATCTAATTGGCAGAGTATTTCAACATAGGCAAACTTGTCGCCGTACATGGCCTCACGGGTGAATTATTGCTCAAGCATGAACTAGGTAAGAAAACCTCCCTGAAAGGGCTGCAAGCCATCTTTACTGAAGAAAAGAAAGGCTCCTTCCTGCCCTGGTTCATAGTAGCCACCAAGATCAAATCCGACAGCGAAACCTATATCAAACTGGAAGGCGTAAATTCAAGGGAAGCGGCAATGAAGCTTTCTCCCAAACAAGTGTGGTTGCCAGAAGCTGATTTTAAAAAATTTGCCGCCAAATCAGCACCAGCCAGTTTGCTCGGCTACACCATCATCAACAAAGACGAGCCCCTCGGCGAAATACTGGAACTGATAGAACAACCCCATCAATTGCTCTGCCGACTGGAGATCAAAGGAAAAGAAGTGCTGATACCGCTGCACGAGGGATCCCTGCAAAAAGTAAATCATAAAAAGAAAGAAGTACTGGTAGAATTACCGGATGGATTGCTGGAGATTTATTTGTAGTCGATAGTTGTGAGTTGTAAGTCGATAGTCGTGAGTAGCGTACAACAAATCAATATTCTTAGCGAAATAAAACTACTGCTTAACTTTTGGGTTCCACTCACGACTATCGACTCATGACTATCGACTCCGTACTTTCTCTACCTTTGTAAAGTGTCTCCTGCAAAACACCATATCGCCCATTTTGATCTTGACTCTTTCTTCGTTTCCGTTGAAATAAAGAACGACCCTTCCCTGAAAGGAAAACCCGTTTTAGTAGGCGGATATGAACGGGGTGTGGTGGCCGCCTGCAGCTATGAGGCCCGGAAATTTGGCATCCATTCTGCCATGCCTATGAAAAAGGCAATGCAACTTTGCCCGCACGCCATCATTACCAGCAGCAGCCGCAGCGATTACAGCAGGTATTCCCGTTGGGTAACAGATATCATTGCTGCCAAAGTACCTTTATTTGAAAAAGCCAGCATTGATGAATTTTATATTGATCTCAGCGGCATGGATAAGTTTTTTGGTGTAAGCCAGTATGCCAAAGAATTGCGCCAGCATATTATTGATGAAACAGGTTTGCCTATTTCCTGCGGATTATCCTCTGCCCGCTTCATCAGCAAAATGGCTACGAACGAAGCCAAGCCCAACGGCTTCCTGGAAATACCGCATGGAAAAGAAAAAGAATTTCTTTGGCCGCTGGGTATTGAAAAAATAAATGGCGTGGGCAAACAAACAGAACAACACCTGAAAAGCTACGGTATCTATACTATTGAAGACATTGCTAAAACGCCGATAGGGCATTTGGAAAAGATAGCCGGCAAATGGGGTGAAGCGCTGTGGCATAAAGCACATGGCATTGGCAGCACCGAAATTGCTACTGACTGGGAACAAAAAAGCATGAGCCATGAAAATACTTTTGACACTGATTATACCGACATCGATTTTCTCCATAAAGAGTTGGTACGCCTCACAGAAAAAACCGCTTATTCACTGAGAGAAGATGAAAAACTTACAGGTTGTATCACCGTTAAGATCCGGTATTCTGATTTCGAGACAACATCCCGCCAGGAAACCGTGGACTATACCGCACTGGATGATGTACTGATCGCCAAAGTAAAGGACCTGTTCGATAAATCATATCAGAAAGGAAGACCTGTCAGGTTACTGGGTGTCCGTTTCAGCCAGTTCATCCCCTTTACAATGCAGATGAGTTTGTTTGAAAATAATGCAGAGAAACTAGAGCTTTATAAAGCCGTGGATGATATTAAAGAACGATTTGGCAGTAACCTGGTGACAAAAGCGGTAATAAGCAAGCCTAAAACTCAGGAAGATCAGTAAAACAAAATCCGCTTCTCCTTATCTTCGCTACCCTATCAACTTCTTAACTTATCAACTTACACACTATGTCACAAACATGGAAAGACTACCAGGAAAAGAACAAAGACCGCTTTTTAAATGAAATGCTGGATCTGCTCCGCATTCCATCCGTAAGTGCTAAAAGTGAACACAAAGCCGATATGCAAAAATGTGCCGAAGCAGTGAAAAAAAGTTTGCTCGATGCAGGCTGTACAAAAGCGGAAGTAATGGCTACTGATGGTCACCCTGCTGTGTATGGTGAAAAGATGATCGATCCTTCCAAACCCACCGTGCTGGTGTATGGCCATTATGATGTGCAGCCACCGGAACCATTAGAACTATGGACCAATCCCCCTTTCGAACCCACGATCATTGATGGCAAAATATTTGCCCGCGGCTCTGCCGATGATAAAGGACAATTCTATATGCATGTAAAAGCATTAGAAATATTGGTGAAGACAAACACCATGACCACCAATATCAAATTCCTGATCGAAGGAGAAGAAGAAGTGGGATCACCCAATCTCGGAAAGTTTGTGGCCGCCAACAAAGAATTGCTGAAAGCGGATGTGATCTTGATCAGTGACAGTTCTATGCTGAGCATGGAAAATCCTTCACTGGATACTGGTGTTCGTGGCCTCAGTTATATTGAAGTGGAAGTAACGGCCGCTAACCGTGACCTGCATAGTGGTACCTATGGTGGTGCCGTAGCCAACCCCATTACCATACTGGCAAAAATGATCGCATCCTGTCACGACGAGAACAACCACATTACTATTCCCGGTTTTTATGATGATGTAGTGGTGGCAGGGCCCGAAGAAAGAGCATTGATCAACAAAGCGCCGTATGATGATAATGAGTACAAAACTGACCTGGGAGTAAATGAACTTTGGGGTGAAAAAGGATATACTACTTACGAGAGAACCGGTATTCGCCCAACCATTGAAGTAAATGGCATCTGGGGTGGCTACCAGGGCGAAGGCGCTAAAACGGTATTGCCTTCCAAAGCAACGGCGAAAATTTCCGCCAGGCTTGTTCCCAATCAATCATCACACAAACTGACGGATATACTGCTGAATTATTTTCAATCCATCGCTCCGAAATCTGTTACAGTAAAAGCATTTGAACACCACGGCGGTGAACCTTATATGACACCGATCGACAGCAAAGGATATAAAGCAGCTTCCAAAGCAGTTGAAACCACTTTTGGCAAACCGCCAATTCCTGTACGTGGTGGTGGTAGTATTCCGATCTGTTCAATACTGGAAAGAGAATTAGGTATAAAAATCATTTTCATGGGCTTTGGACTGGACAATGACAACCTGCACAGCCCCAATGAAAAATATAATATTGAAAACTACTACAAGGGAATAGAAACGATACCGTATTTCCATAAATACTTTGCAGACCTGTAATTTCGGGACTGTTAGACACTGACAGGCTTATGACCAGAAGAATTTTTATAAAACTTGTCTTTGCTGTCCTGTTTTTTCACACTGCCAATACTACTGCCTGGTCGCAACGATCGGACACATTGTACCTGAATTCAAAATGGCAGATCTGTGAAAAACCCTTTGCCTCCTATTACCGTTTTGGCAGAATAGTTATAGATACTTTTTGGTTCTATACAGGTTACATAGCAGATCATTACCTGAATGATACCCTGGAGATGGACGGATATTATTCTTCACTTGGAGAAAAGAATGGCTTTTTCTCTTTTTATTATCCTGATGGAAAGCCAAAGGCATCCGGAGAATATATCAATAACAAGATGTTTGGTGTATGGGAATACTATCATCGCAATGGCAACCTTCGGCTCAGGATCAATTATACCGGGGATAACATGAATTATACGGTACTTGATTTTATCGATTCAACCGGGAAAGTGATGACCAAAGACAGTACCGGCACTTTTGAAATGGTTGTCCAATATAATCCCAGGCTGGTCAATTACAGGCTGGAAGGAGAATTCAAAAATGGAAAAAGAACCGGCACCTGGAAATATTATGCCTACATCCCTTCAAAAGATGCTGAGGAAATGAGGCTGAAGGAAGTATATGAAAATGGTGTATTAAAGAAAGGAAGTTTTTACAGCATCTATAGCGGCGTTCTCGAAACATATAAAAAACCACAGAATAATATCACTCTTATTGAATTTCAGAAGCTAAAGACCACCGAATATTTTGCCAAAGACCCAACCAGTTTTCGAAACTGGAATAATGATCAGGATCTGGCCGATTTCCTGATCAATAGACAAGCTCCTGCTTATGATGTAGAAGGCTCCTCGTTTGAAGAATCTTTTACAGATGTGCTGAAAACATTGAACACCCCGCAAGTACTCCGGTATTTCAAAGATCCGGCGAAAATATACAATGGGGAAGTGCTTATTAATCTTTCTGATTCCGGTGATATTGAAGAGATTGAAATAACCGGTAACCTGTCTGAAAAAGAAAAGGAGTATATGTTGTTCTTTTTAAAAAAGTTTAAAAACATCCATGAGATCATAGTGGAAAATGTGGGCATAGATGCGTATCATAAGATCTATTTCTATTCCCTGATTTTTGCTGAATTCATTCCTAAAAGATACCTGACACACCTCCCGGAGAAACAGTTTCTCTTTGCCCTTATTCCTTACGATAAATTAAAGGAAGCCATAAAACTTAAAGGGAAAAAGGAGAAAAAGAATAGATCTGAAAACTAAGAATTCAAGGATAAGGAGGAAGATATTTCAAAATACAAGTCATATTAACCTCGCTTTATCAGGCGGGGTTTTTTATTTTTGCCAGATGCCAGCTAAAGAAAAACTCCGCCTCGATAAATACCTCTGGTCCATCCGCCTGTTCAAAACCAGAACGATGGCGGCAGCAGCTTGTGATAGCGGCAAAGT
>JBEBIF010000546.1:0-2047 GCA_040080515.1 Chitinophagaceae bacterium
GTCTTAGCTGCGATATGGTTTTCATCGTCTGCATCCGTAAGGGCTATGAATGCTCCTGTATCAATGAATACCCTCATTTCATTTTTCCGTATATATAGCGGTCATGTTTTGTAGAGCCGTCTTTGATGCCGGATTTTGCAATGCCTATTACACCTTCAAATGGATCTTTTACATGTTTTTTAGGCTGAATAGAAGTGGTTAGAGACATTTCTATTGCTTCACGGATGAGCTGGTTTACGCTCTTCTTTTCTTCTATTGCCTTATACTTAAGTGTTTTCAAAACTTCTTCAGGCAGTCTTATATTAGTTGCAACATTTGTAGACATAACTTACCTCCGCTCTTTTTTATTATGTACAATAGTATCATAATACCATTGTATTATTATATCAATAGTCAACAGGCTGGCAAGTCTGATAATCATATAAAAGGCTGCGGCTTATATAGCGCAGTCGACATCACTTAAGAAAGGCACCTCAAGAATGCTGCAAGGAGTATACAATTGCAGCATTAAAAAGTAATAGGAGGTGCAGTAATGAAACTTTATGCGGGTGTGGATTTACATTCCAACAACAATTATCTTG
Source organism: Chitinophagaceae bacterium (assembly GCA_040080515.1). Lineage (GTDB taxonomy): Bacteria > Bacteroidota > Bacteroidia > Chitinophagales > Chitinophagaceae > JJ008. Next base: position 582 of record JBEBIF010000546.1, read on the forward strand.
GGATAATGGACAAGAAAGAAAAGAAGGTCTACAAGAAGAAATTGCCGAACGATCTATCCGAAGTATTGAAGGCATTGAACCCATATCGTAAGGATTTGGAGGGGATAGTGGTAGAATCGACGTTCAACTGGTACTGGCTTGTGGACGGCCTGATGGAGAACGGATATAGGGTTCATCTTGCCAACCCCTCTGCGATCAAGCAGTATGAAGGATTAAAGCATTTGGATGATGCCCGGGACGCCTTTCATCTTGCACACTTATTAAAATTGGGCATATTACCTGAAGGATATATCTATCCGAAAGAGGAAAGGCCGGTAAGGGATCTGCTGAGAAAGCGGCTACAACTTGTTCACCATAAAACCGCGCATATTCTGAGTTTCAAAAACCTTGTCAGTCGCAATCTCGGCTTCCAGATGCCGAGCAACGATATCAAGAAGCTAAGCGAAGAAGACGTTGAGGGCATGTTTAAAGAGGAACATTTGGTGATGGCCGGTCAGGCGAACATAGCGACGATGCACTTTTTGAAGGAGAGGATAACGGAGATGGAGAAGGCGGTGTTGAAAAGGGCAAAGCTTAAAGAAGAGTATCACAACCTCCTGACGGTCCCGGGAATAGGAAAGATATTGGCCCTGACGATTATGCTTGAGACGGGGGAAATAACAAGATTTCCGGAAGTAGGCAACTACGTATCATATTGCCGCTGCGTGGGCAGTACCAGGATATCAAACGGAAAGAGCAAGGGCGAGGGAAACAGAAAGAACGGCAACAAGTATCTGTCTTGGGCATATGTGGAGGCCGCGAACTACGCGATACGGCTGTATCCGTATGTCCGTAGATATTACCAGAAGAAAACGGCAAAGACAAATAACATCGTAGCGATAAAGGCGATCAGTCATAAGCTGGCGAGGGCAAGTTATTATGTTGTAAAGGACCATGAGGTGTTCAACCCGAAGAAGGCTTTCGGATAAAGGATGGCTGCGGCAGGAAACCCGTAGTGGGGTTGGCACTAAACCACAAAGTCTGATTGGCAAACTGCCGCATCCTTACTATACACCTCTTGGAAATGTGTGGTAACCTATTTCGCCCATGCCGTGAGCCACAACGGGTTGGACAAAGAGCCATGAAATCTGAACCCATATCAATTGGACACGGCATGGCACTGAAGATTTTCTGGGGGTCGAATCGACCCAGGGGCTGGTAAGGACAAAGAGGGCTCCGAGACTTTAGTAGAGTCTCTCCGCCCTCTCCAGACAACAGATTGTCCTTATCCGTCTTGATCCTGATGGGTGACTGGTGCGGAATAGTCCGAAGGGGCTATGTCTGTAACCTGTAACGAAAGAAATAACGGGTGCGGAAAAAGTGTCATGCATAACCGTGAGGGATAAAAAAGGAAAATATTTTATTAAATTTTCTGTTACGGATCGTTTGTCTCTTGACAAAGGGCCTTTTAATGGGTGCCCCCATGG
>JBEBIF010000547.1:0-2047 GCA_040080515.1 Chitinophagaceae bacterium
GCTTTGTAATAAGCTATTTCTGCAGAGTCAGGTTTTAGTTCAGGAATGTTCATCAAATATTGGGGGTCCACTTTCAGGTCGCTGCTGAGTTTCATGTCAAGAAGAATACTCATGGTTTGCAATTTCCAGGCAGTTCCATGTCCGGCCATATCGGCATATAAGGTTGGCGGTTCGGGGAATGTTTTAGTATGATATTCTTGTATATATTTCAGCGGAGCTAAAAAATACCGGTGCGGCGCTTTGTGATGTATGTGTAGTAAGAATGGTTTGCTCCTGTCCCGGTTGTCCAGCCATTTGATGGCTTCATCAGTAATGACATCGGTGGCATAGCCATGATAGGTGCTCGTATCACCCTGCATGGAAATAATTCTTGGTTCAAAGTACAAGCCCTGTCCCGGTAATATCTTCCAGTAATCAAAACCGGTGGGATAGGAGTGCAGATGCCATTTACCAACGATGGCAGTTTGATAGCCACCTTGCTGCATCAATTTGGGCATAGTCATTCGTGATGAATCAAACCGGGTGCGGTTGTCTTTCATTCCATTTTTATGAGAATGCTGCCCTGTGATCAGGGTAGCCCTTACCGGTCCGCAGATAGAGTTGGAAACGAAATTTCTTTTGAAGAGCATGCCTTCCTTTGCCAGCCGGTCGATATTAGGTGTTTTAATAAATGTTTTGTTGAAGGCGCTGATGGCATCCGCATCATGATCATCACTCATGATGTAGATGATATTGGGTCGCTGTTGCGCAGCGATAACAGTGGATAATAAAAGCAAGGGGATTAGCAGTCGCATAGTCAGGTGTATATGAACCAAGTTACAAAATTTTACTCCTAACTTTATTGCACACAAATTGAATTATTATGGAGTTTGGACGGGTGCCTGAAAATGAGTTGAACAGTATTGATTTTTCATTACCGGCAGAGCCTGCATATAATAAAAGTATATTGAAAGGCAAACCGGCAAAGTTGCCAAAGGTATATGTCGGCTGTGCAAAATGGGGGAGAACAGAATGGGTGGGTAAGATATATCCGCCCAAAACAAAGGAGAAAGATTTTTTGCAGCATTATGTGCATCATTACAATTCTATTGAACTGAATGCCACTCACTACAGGATTTGGGGAGAGGCAGGCATTACCAAATGGGCAGAGAAGGCAAAGGGAATGGATTTTAAATTTTGCCCCAAGATGTACCAGGGAATTACACATCGGGGCAGCCTTACAGGGAAAGAATTTGTAACGAATGAATTTTTCCGGGGCATTGTTGCTTTCAAAGAACATCTCGGTCCCATCTTCGTACAGGTGAGCGATAGTTTTTCACCAAAAAGAAAGGCAGAATTATTTACTTATTTAAAGTCATTGCCAACTGACTTGCAATTTTTCCTGGAGGTACGCCATCCGGATTGGTTTGCTAAAGAAAAGGAACGGGAAGATATGTTTGAATTTCTCCGGGCCAACAATATGGGAGCAGTGATAACCGACACTGCCGGCAGAAGGGATTGTGCTCACATGCATCTGACTGTTCCCAAAGCATTTATCCGGTATGTGGGAAATAGTTTGCACCCGAGTGACTATACAAGAATTGATACATGGGTGGAACGGATGAAAAACTGGTTAGACAAAGGAATGGAGGAGCTGTATTTCTTTATGCACATGCATGATGAAGCGACTTCGCCAGAGCTGACGGTTTACCTGGTGGATAAAATGAATGCTGTTTGCGGATTGAACCTGGTAAAGCCAACCTTTATTGACCCGGCGACGCTGCCTAAGACAAAACCAAAGCCAAAGGGATTGTTTGATTAAGAAACCTTAAACAATTCATCCCACCTGGTGGTATAGCGGGGGCTGATATGGTTTTGCTGCATTTTCCAGTTGCGGGTAGTGCCTGCTGCTGCAAATTTTAATACATCATCCCGCTGGCTGAAGTTGACATTATCGATCATGTCCATCAGCTTTCGTTCGCAGTTTTTATTTTCAGCCAGGAATAAATTTCCCTGGATAGAATTATCGGGTACAATACTGCTCAGCATCACGCCGGCTTTCTTGTAT
>JBEBIF010000548.1:0-2043 GCA_040080515.1 Chitinophagaceae bacterium
TTATTCCTTCTCCTTACAATATCCTTCTTTCATCTTTCCGGGCACCACGCAATACACAGATGAGCCGCCGCCGGAAAAACTGGTGATACATAGTGTCATCAATTCTATTAACCCTTTCAACTGGCTAAAGATCGGCAACCGGCTAAGGAAAGAAAGGCCGGATATCATTGTTGTACGTTTTTGGTTGCCATTGATGGGGCCTGCATTGGGCACCATTCTCAGAAGAGTCAGAAAGAATAAACATACAAAGATCATCTGCATTGCGGATAACGTGATACCGCATGAAAAAAGGTTTGGCGATAAGTCCTTTACAAAATATTTTTTAAAGAGTTGTGACGCCTTTATCACCATGAGTGAAAAAGTGCTGAGCGACCTTCGGTTATTTGAAAAAACAAAACCGGCTCAGTTAGTTTCCCATCCGCTGTATGATAATTTCGGCGAAGCTGTACCCAAAGAAGAAGCAAGAAGACACCTTGGATTACCCGCCAATGAAAAGATCATTCTCTTCTTCGGCTTTATTCGTAAATATAAGGGACTTGATCTGCTGCTTGAAGCAATATCAATTTTAAAGAACTTTAAACCTCAAACATTGAACATTAAACTCCTTGTAGCAGGAGAATTTTATGAAGAGGAGAAACCTTTCCGCGAACAAATAGAAAAGCTGGGTATTAAAGATCAATTGATACTAAGAACAGATTTCATACCAGATAGTGAAGTGAAATACTATCTCTGTGCGGCCGATGCAGTGATACAACCATACCGTAATGCCACGCAAAGCGGTGTAACACCCCTCGCCTATCATTTTGAGAAGCCGATGGTAGTGACCAACGTTGGCGGCCTGCCATCCCTGGTGCCAGATGGTAAAGTAGGATTGGTGGTGGAGCCGGAACCAACAGCGATTGCTGATGGTATTCTTAAATTCTACCAATTAGGAGAGAACTATTTTATTCCGCATCTTCGCAATGAAAAGCTGAAATACAGTTGGACGAATCTGGTTAAAGCTATCGAACGTCTTGCCGAGTAGCGATCCAGGAATTTGCCGGGATATGTTATGCAGTACAAGGGTCCACCTTCGCTAAAGCTACGTGGATAAATGCAATCCCGCCAGGAGAAAGGCGGGAAAGGCGATGATAGCCCGAAGGGCCCTTTGGGTAGTACTGCAGCTGGGCTAATAAAATTCATTATTATCATAAAAATCAACGTAATTAACGGTAAATGATATACAGAAGTAAAGCTCCTTTGCGTATCGGATTGGCCGGTGGTGGTACTGATGTAAGTCCCTACAGCGACCTGTATGGTGGTGCCATCTTAAATGCCACCCTGTCACTACATGCCAATGCGACCATTGAACCTATTGCAGAGAACAAGATCATCCTGGAAGCGATAGACCGGAATGAAGAACAGCAATTTGACTGGACAAAAGAATTGCCAACCAACGGAACACTGGACCTGCTGAAAGGCGTTTACAACCGGGTGCAAAAAGACTATGGGATAAAAGAACAGGGCTTTCGGTTGTCCACTTATGTAGATGCCCCTGCCGGTTCGGGCCTGGGCACTTCCTCTACCCTGGTGGTGGCTATTCTTGGGGCTTTTGTGGAAATGCTGCGCCTGCCCCTGGGTGAGTATGATATTGCACATTATGCATTTGAAATAGAAAGAAAAGACCTGGGACTCGCCGGTGGAAAACAAGATCAGTATGCGGCCACTTTTGGCGGGGTGAATTACATGGAGTTTTTTGCAGATGATAAAGTGATCGTTAACCCGCTGCGGGTAAAAGAGCAATATTTGTTTGAACTGGAAAATAACCTGCTGCTTTATTATACATCCACCAGCCGTGAATCGGCGGAGATCATTAAAAAACAGAGCAAGAATGTGAGTGAAAAGAAAGAGAAGTCGATAGAAGCCATGCACCAACTGAAACAACAGGCGCAAATGATGAAAGAAGCCCTGCTAAAAGGCCGCCTGAATGAGATCGGCGAGATACTGGATTTTGGCTTTCAGCAAAAAAGATTAATGGCCGAAGGTATCAGTAACCCGCTGATG
>JBEBIF010000549.1:0-2041 GCA_040080515.1 Chitinophagaceae bacterium
GGAATCAGCGGTAAAACCACGAAAGGACCTTGCCCACTTATCTAATTCCTTTTCAATAAATGGCTTGAATGGCGTCAGCGTGCTATCAGCAACTCCATAAATGGTGGGCTTATTTTCCCCTGTCTTTGCTGTATCCTTTGCCCCGGCATTGGAATCAGGCGCAGGTGATTTTTTATCCTTACCCCCGCAGGAAGCAAAAACCAAAATGAAGAATACAATATAGAATTTGTGAAAAGCAGGTCTCATAAACAGAAGTTTTAGTGTTGGTTAGTCATGCAGATAGCAAAAAGAGACGATAAGTTAAAGAATATCCATGATTCCCAAATACCAATTCCGGGTACTGGCTAAAACTGGCTATAATTACTGTAAAGCTTCCCAACAGACTGGTTTTGCCTGTACCTTTGCCTCCTGAAATTTTACACTTTGAAGAAACCTCAATGGATAACTATCGGCTTTGCTGTATTGCTTACGGCTGGTATTTTTATGTTTGCCAGAACCATTCCTGAAAAAAAGAAAATCGCACAGCCAGAGAAGCATAGTCCAGGCGACGGACACGATCATGCATCTGCCCTTTCTGTTGATTCAATGATAAGCTTCGCCAAAAAGCAGCTTACTGAAGAGCAGACCGTAAAATTAAATACACTCGAAAATTCCATCTCCAGGGGTGCTGTAAAAGAGCAGCAATTGCATGTATATCACCAGTTAGCCCGGTTTTGGGCCGACTCTGCCGGGATTTTTGAGCCTTTTGCCTGGTACACAGGGGAAGCTGCCAGATTGGAAAATTCGGAAAAAACCCTCACCTTTGCCGCCCAACTGTTTTTGGACAACCTGCAGCAAGATGAAATGGCACAGCGGAGACAATGGAAAGCCTTGCAGGCCAAAGATTTATTTGAGCGATCTTTGAAGATTAACCCGGATAATGATTCTGCCAAAGTAGGCCTTGGTGCCTGCTATCTTTTTGGAGGAATTACTGAAATGCCGATGGAAGGCATTGCCAAAATAAGGCAGGTGGTGGAGAAAGACAGCGCCAATATCTATGCACAAATGATGCTGATAAAGGGCTTGCTGATATCCGGGCAATATGATAAAGCGATTACCCGTTTACAAACGGTTATCCGCCTTGTACCGGAAAATTTAGACGCCATGCTGCTGCTGGCAGAAGTGTATGAGCGATCCGGCGATAAACCAAATGCAGTGACCTGGTATCAAAAAAGCCTCCCGTATGTGAAACTGGCAGCCGCCAAAACAGCCATACAGGAAAGAATTGCTGCCCTGAAACAATAGAAGTTGAGTAAACTTATTTATAAACGTTTTTAAAAAATTATTTGAGTATGCCTTGTGGTAAAAAAAGGAAGCGTCATAAAATTGCGACGCATAAGCGTAAAAAAAGACTGAGAAAGAACCGTCATAAGAAGAGGAATAAGTAAGTGAATAGTATATAAAGTATTAAAGGTAAACTTACCGGTGGCTTCAGGCCGTAGTACTTTATATACTTCATTTAGTTAAACTCTCAGTCCACTGGTTGTTTGCCGTATAAGTTTGCACCCTCCAATAAATCCGCAGAATATTCTACAGGCGAAGCCCCGCATTCCATACGGATTTCCGGCAACTGGTGTTTTACAGCACGAAGGTGATTCATTTATGTAAGCTGTAATGAACAAAGAACTTATTATCAATGCTGCTCCACAGGGTGTAGAAATTGCCCTGCTGGAAGACAAGAAACTGGTAGAACTGCATAGCGAAAAAAGCGATGCCCGTTTTGCGGTTGGCGATTTGTATCTGGGTAAGGTAAAAAAACTGATCCCGGGGCTCAATGCTGCTTTTGTGGATGTTGGGTTTGAGAAGGATGCTTTTCTTCACTATACCGACCTGAGCCCTTATGCCAAATCGCTGCTGAAATTCACGAATATGTGTATGAATGATAAAAGTGAGACGGGGCTTGATTTCGGCAAATTTACCATCGAAACCGAAATCGTTAAAACAGGCAAGATCAATGAGGTATTAGGTGGTAAGCCGCATATATTGGTGCAAATTCTAAAAG
>JBEBIF010000550.1:0-2029 GCA_040080515.1 Chitinophagaceae bacterium
TTATATTGCTGAATGGTATTACTTAAAACAAAAACACTATCCCTATCCGAAAATGTAAATATTCCCTGACTTCCAACAGCTACGCCTTGCCAAAATCTATAAGGTTGGTCTGCTTCAAACAGCCAATTCTGTTCTGTCAAATACTTCGTATCATAGTAACCCTCACTTCGCCATTTCCCCGTAGCTGTATCGAGAGTAAGTGTTCTATTAGTACTCAAATCGCCACCTCCGGCCAATGGATAAGTTGTGCTTATTGTTCTTGAACCAGGAACATAGCCTGCACTCGCATGATTACCCCAACCAAATGCCGTGTTCCAATTCGCACTATTATCTGTTATACTCGTTCCCCATGCAGACCCGGTTGATAATGCTATACCTGCACCGGGATAAACCATTGGCAACGTATTTGCAAAATGGCCAGTTGCGCTATTATAACTAAGTCCAGCACCTACAGAAAAAAGACTGCGAACTTTTACATGAAAATTTGAAATGTTGCCTGTGTCAATTGATGTTAGATAACCTGCCAGCCAATGCCGGTAATTGGTAAGCATGGCTGCGGTGTCGGAGATATGTAAATACCCTGCAAGCCAATGCCTGTAATTCAATAGCATTGCCGCCGTATCTGTTATCCTAAGTCTCGCCAGCAACGAATCATACAAATCTGTTTGCGCTGTTAATGTTCCGGTGATGCTGCCCCAGGTGCCGCCACCACCAGTGCTGTCTTTTATCGCATACCTGGTAGAGCCGATATAAAAAATAATACTATCCTTTCCCGGTGTTCTTGTAATTAGATTCACCCATTTATTAGTAGTATCGGTGGGCAGTAAAGCATCGCCATATCCCAGGTGTTTACCTGTTGTGTCGTAAAGTAAATATTTATACACAGCACTTGATTGTCGGGTGATACCCGTAGCAGGTATAATCACCCTCTCCGTATTGTTCGTAATTATTTTGAGATGATCATTATTTATCGTACCCAGGTAAGACTGCCTGGAGAAAGTAGTAAGATCATTGCCCCCAATATTCCAGCCAAGCGTATCACCCAATGCGGGTATCTCGTTATACGTTGCCATCCGCACCCAGGCAGCATCTATATAGATATAGAACATATTATTACAGGTATCCAGCCCGATAGCACCATCAGCCACCCATGCCCTCGTTGGAAAACGGGGAGTGCCGCAAAATCTTGGGATTGTAAACACACTGTCCATCTTCGCACCGATAAGTTGCACCCTCTTTGTTTGCGGTTCATAGCCAGATGGCAGCTGCGCATCAGCAACCAGATATAAGCAACAAGCAACAAGCAATGTTATTATTCGTTTCATCAGGATCAGTTTTCTTTATTTATCAATGCTACTATTTGTTCATTCGCCTCAAAATGATTCAACCAGCGAAGTAGACCAGCATTATTATCCAGCCTTACCTGCCTGGCAGTGGGTGACCCGCTGTCTATTATTTCCAGCTTATCATCACTTTCACGGCTCACCAGCGTAACGTCTTCCAGCGCAATGCCGATAAGGTCATTATGCTGCACTTCATTTGGCTCTGCGCCATTGGTGATCCAGAATAGTCTTTTTGTTTTCATATTTTCCCCATCTGGTGGTGTTATCGTTTGCGATAAATCTAATGGCCCGCTTCCCTGGAACTGCTCCACATACCTGGCAAAGTCTTCCATACTTCCGCTTATTTCCCCCTCTGGTATATACACTTCTCCCAATGCATACCGCTCCTCACCATTCTTATCAATAAACCTCATCCGTATTTGTAAGCTCTCACCCCTTACGCTCAACAAAAAAGTTTCCAGCGCATACCACAGGTCATCATCCGGATCGTTAAGAACTAACACACCTCTGAGACTGGCCGTCCACCCGTTTCTGCCCGTAGGTATGTAATATTCCCAGGCACCGCTATCGGCTGAACTTGTTTCAGCCAGCTCTGTCCGCATTCGTATCGTCACCTCTTCTGCACAGGCAAATGGATAGTAGCCATCCACTTTCCACGCCTCTATTATCACATCCTTGCCATATAC
>JBEBIF010000551.1:0-2026 GCA_040080515.1 Chitinophagaceae bacterium
GGAGATTGATGCCTGAAGATTGAACTTCCGGCAACTGATAGATTCGTTTTCCGGAAACTGTTTCCACTTCTGCCTGGTATTTCTTTCCAGCCTGTGGCTTAAACTGTATTTTTCCTATTCCATCATGAAAACTTCTGAAGGAGGCTACGGTTGTACCGTCATCTGTTTTAAGAATCCCTTCTACATCCGAAGGTGTTCCCCACTGATCAACCGCTTTAAAACCAACAACAGATAATATCCCGTCCACCAGGTGGCCGCTTTCCGGAAAAAACTGAAGGGAAATAGTTGGGGATGTTGTTGCCGCCGTTGCGGAAGTGTTGGGTTTGAAAATAAAAAGGTTGTGCCGGTACACAAATCCTTCATCGTAATTCAGCATATGAGGGGTTATTGCCCTTATGTAATAGTTTCCCTGCGGGAGCGAATCGGGGATATTAATATTTCCCTTGATCACAGCCCCCATCACGGGGTATTTTTGGTTGCGAATAATATTCCCTTTGCTGTCCGTCATTTGCAGGTAAAAATTACTGCTCAGGTCGCTTGGCTTTCCTTCACTATACAGGTACGCTTTAAACCAGATCGTCTCCCCGGTTACATAATACTCCTTATCATAGTGTATATATATTTTTTCAGAAGGGTGCTCTGTCAACAAGACATTTAAAGCCGAATCAATCTTTTGAGCAGAGAGGATGAAAAAATTTGATAATGAAAGAATAATAATGAGACACCCTTTTTGTATGGCTTTTAGCATGACACTGATTTTGAGGTAAAGTAAGAAATTTCAGGTTCGGTGTTACCAGGTATTTATATTAACGGAAAGCCTGACTGATAAAGATAGTTTTTCGCCCATTATAGCTGCATATACTCCGTTCTGGTCTTACTATATTTTATACTTGATCGGCTGCTTTTATTAATTTACATCCTCATCACAGGTCTACTTTATGCCATTCAAACTTCAAGCTCCTTTTCCTCCCGCCGGTGATCAGCCGGATGCCATCCGTCAATTGACGGAAGGGCTGCAGAATGATGAAAAATACCAGACGTTGCTGGGGGTGACCGGCAGTGGTAAAACATTTACCATTGCCAATGTGATTCAAAATGTACAGCGGCCTACATTAGTGCTCACACACAATAAAACACTGGTGGCGCAGCTGTATGGGGAATTCCGCCAGTTCTTTCCGGATAATGCGGTGGAGTATTTTGTTTCGTATTACGATTACTATCAGCCGGAAGCTTATATGCCCGTGAGTGATGTATATATTGAAAAAGACCTGAGCATTAACGATGAGCTGGATAAGCTTCGCCTGAGAGCTACCTCCAGCTTATTAAGTGGCCGCCGTGATATTATCGTAGTGGCATCCGTGAGTTGCATTTACGGTATGGGTAATCCCACCGACTATGAGAACGGTATCATCCGTATCAATAAAGGGCAAACCATTTCCCGGCAGGCCTTTCTTCATTCATTGGTCAATTCTTTATACAACCGTACAACTATTGAATTCAACCGGGGCAGCTTTCGGGTAAAAGGTGATACAGTAGACATCAACCTGCCGTATGTGGACTATGGCTACCGCATTACTTTTTTTGGTGATGAAATAGAAGAGATAGAAAGTATTGATGTGGTGAACAGCAAACGAATTGCAAAAATGGAAGATGCAGCCATTTTTCCTGCTAACCTGTATGTGGCCCCCAAAGACATCCTGCAACAGGTATTATATGAGATACAGGACGAAGTAGCCGCACAGGCAGAATATTTTAAACGGGAAGGAAAATACATTGAAGCACAACGGCTGACAGAACGGGTGAACTATGATGTGGAAATGATACGGGAACTCGGTTATTGCAATGGCATTGAAAACTATTCCCGTTTTTTTGACAGACGACGTCCTGGCACCCGGCCTTTCTGTTTACTGGATTATTTCCCAAAAGATTATTTAACGGTGATCGATGAAAGCCATCAAACCATTCCGCAGGTAAGCGGTATGTATGGCGGTGACCGGAGCCGGAAACTGATCCTCGTTGATTATGG